>NZ_JBEXWB010000040.1:0-30847 GCF_040629645.1 Streptomyces sp. NPDC005899
GGCGGCCCGCGGCTGACCTGCCCCGGCCGCCGGGCGCACCGGATGCTCCGGTCCGCGCCCGGCGGTCTCCTGGTGTCAGGTCACCGTCGGGGCGGCGCCGGACGGGCTCGCCGGTCCCGTCCCGGAGGCGGACGCCGACTCCGCCGGGCCGCTCGCCGAGTTGCCGGTCTCCGGCGGGGAGGGGGAGTCCGTGGGGGACGGCTCCTCCGTGCTCTCGCTGGGAGTCGGGTCCGGTGACGTCGTCGGGGGCGTGGAGCTCGGCGTGGCCGAGGGCCCGGTCGGTTTCCCGGTGGGCGACGGGTCCCCGGACGCCGGGGGTCCGCTCGACGTGCCGCTGGAGGGGGTGCCCGTGCCCGGGCTCGCCGCGGGGCCCGTCGTGCCCGGGGACGGCGTCGTAGCGGCGGAGGGGGCGGCGCTGCCGGACGCGCCCGGGGACGTGGTCCCGCGGGACGGGCCGTCCTCGGGAGCCGGGCGGCTCGGCGGCTCGTCCGCCGGGGACGCGTCCTGGCTGTCGTCCTCGGTGGCCGACCGCTCGGTCGTGACGTCGCCGCCCTCCGGGTCCTCGCTGCCGGAGGTCACGCCGAGCGTCACCACGGTGCCCAGCACGGCCGCCAGCAGCGCGCCCGCACCCACCGCGACGAGGTTGCGCCGGGCGCCCCGGAGCACCGCCGTGCGGCCACCGAGCACGCCCCCGAGCACGCCGGCGATCCTGCCGGGCGCGGGGGGCGGAGGTGCCTGCGGGGAGACCAGGGTGGGCGGCTCCTCGATCCGGCGGGGGAAGAGGGGCGTCACGGCCGGTACGCCGCCGGGCGGCGGGACGGGCGCGACCTCGGCGGCCGGGACGGCGCCGTCCGGTGACGGTCCGCCGGAGCGGTCCTCGACGAGCGCCAGCGCCCTGCGGCCCGCCACCGCCCCGGCCTTGTCGGCGAGTGCGCCGCGCATGCCGATGGACGCCTCCAGCTCCGCCCTGGCCCGGTCCAGATGACCGGTGCAGAGGGCCAGGACTCCCAGCTCGTGGTGGAAGTAGGCCTCTTCCGCCACCTCGCCGGCGATCCTGGCCGCCTCCTGTCCGATCCTGAGGGCCTTCTCCCAGGCGCCCCAGTGCAGCCCCGCCGCGAAGGCGGGAGAGGCGCTGCGCGCCAGCAGGACGGCGACGCCGGCCTGGCTCCCGGCGTCGCCCGGCAGGAGCGGAGCCATCGACGCGAGGACGGCGTCCGCCTCCGCGACCGCGCGTTCGGGGGTGACGGACGGGTGCCCCGCCCACCAGGCGTAGTGCTGGGCGGCGCTGCGGGCGCGCGCCTCGGCGCCCTCTCCGTAACCGCTCGCCTCCAGCTGTGCCAGGGCACCGGCGGCCAGCCGGTAGCGGCATCCCGCCGGCGAGAGCAGACCGCACAGGGACAGCTCCCCCAGCGCGGCGTCGGCGTGGGTGTCCCCCACGAGGGCCGGGAGGTGCGCCTGGTGCGGGACCTCCCCGCCGAGGGCGACGGCGAAGCGCAGGGTCTCGCGGGCCGCCTCGCTCAGCGAGGAGGCGAGCAGGGCGGCGGGAGCCGCGGCCTCGCCCAGGCCGGGCAGCGGTACGTCCCTCGGCTCGATCCGGCCGAAGGGCGTCTCGACGGGTTCGCCGTCGCCGAAGGCCTCCGGGTCCGCGCGGGCCTCGTCACGCCGGCGCAGCAGGGCGCCGGCCTGCACGAAGCGCAGGGGCAGCCCCTCGGACTCGAACCAGAGGTCACCCGCCCAGTTCGCCTCCTCCTCGGTGAGGGGGCGCTCGACGACGTGCCGCAGCAACTCGACCGAGGCGGCGCGGTCCAGGCCGGAGAGGAAGACCTCCTCGATGTCCGCGTCCGCGGCGGGGGTCGGCACCTGCGAGGTCGTGGCAAAGAGGAACGCGCACTCCGGTGTCGCGTCGAGGAGCTCCTGCAGCGCCGTGCCGCCCAGCTCCAGGTCGTCGAGGACGACCACGGCGCCGATGCCGTGGACGAGGGCCAGGAGGCCCTCGCGGTCGGGCCGGTGCAGCGGCGCCCGGAAGACGGCCTCGAAGAGCCCGTACAGCAGGTCCGTGGCGGACCTCTTGTATGCGGAGAGCCGGACCACCCCGTCGGGCGCCAAGCCCGCGCAGTCGGTGGCGACGGCGTCCAGCAGGGCGGTGCGGCCGGAGCCCGCGGGGCCGGTGAGCCGCACCGAGCGGCCCCGTGCCAGCAGGCCCACGAGCCGCTCGCGCTCCTCCTGGCGTTCCAGGAGAGGCAGCCGGGGTGCGGGCGGGCCCGGCGGCACGGGTGGCGCCGCGGCACGTTCCCGCTCGGCGCGCTGGGCGGCGGTGTGCCGTACGGGCGGGGCGGGCCGCTCTCCGGGCCGGCAGGGCTCGATCTCGCTGCCGTCGACGGGGTTGACCGTGAGGAGGAGGTCACCCGAGGTCAGCCGCACCGTGCGGGCCTGCTGAGCGGCCTGGTGCCCGAAGTCGGGCGTCAGCGCTTCGCGGGGCCGCCGGCGCTCGGTGTCCTCGCCGGAGCGGGCGTCGTCGTGGCCGTACTCCCCCGGCTCACGATCGGTCGGATCCATCGTCAAGTCCCCCAGACGCGTAGTGCGCGGTTGCCCCTACCCGGCCTCGCACGCCCTGCTGTCGCTTCCGGTCCGGTGTCCGCCCGTGGGTCCGTGAACCGGCAGACGGCCGAACCCTAAACCTTCGCACGGTATCCGCGCACCAGCGGGGGGCCGGGCCGTCCGGCCCGTCACGTCTTCGTGAGGAATGTGCGCGCCGCACCGGCCCGGGAGGGTCTAGACGCGCGGCAGTGACTCCGCGGCGATTCCACCCTCGATGGCCAGAATGCGATGCAGTCGCGTCGCGACGAGGAGGCGCTGCATCTGCGGCGGCACGCCGCGCAGGACCAGCCGCCGGCCGGCACGGCCCGCCCGGCGGTGCGCCCCCATGATGACGCCGAGTCCGGTGGCGTCCCAGGAGTCCAGTTCGGCCAGGTCCAGGACGAGGTCACCGGCGCCGTCGTCGACGGCCGCATGCAGAACCGTACGGGCGTCCGCCGCGCTTCGGACGTCGAGGCGGCCCCCGACGACCAGCTCGGCGTGGTCGCCCCTGATATGCATATGCGCTCCCCGGATGACTCCGCAGCAAGGTGTCTGTCTGTCTGAAATCGCTTCTGTCCCTGCACCAACTGACTGCCGCAGCGACAGGGAAGTTGCCGTCCGTAAGCGAACCGATACCGAATTCACCCTGAGGGGTGAGTCGGCTCCTCCGGCCCGGAGGCTCCGGACAGCGGACGCCGGAGGGACCCCGGCCGGCTGACGGCACATCGGAAGGCCGGGGACCTGGAAACGATCAGTAGGTGTAGAAGCCCTGCCCGCTCTTGCGGCCGATGTCACCTGCGTCGACCATCCGGCGCATCAGCTCGGGGGCCGCGAACTTCTCGTCCTGGGACTCGGTGTAGATGTTGCCCGTGGCGTGCAGCAGGATGTCGACGCCGGTCAGGTCAGCCGTCGCGAGCGGTCCCATGGCGTGGCCGAAGCCGAGCTTGCAGGCGGTGTCGATGTCCTCGGCGGAGGCGACGCCCGACTCGTACAGCTTGGCCGCCTCGACGACGAGCGCGGAGATGAGCCGGGTGGTGACGAAGCCCGCCACGTCGCGGTTGACGACGATGCAGTTCTTGCCGACGGACTCGGCGAACTCCCGGGCCCTGGCGAGGGTTTCGTCACTGGTCTTGTAGCCGCGCACCAGCTCGCAGAGCTGCATCATCGGGACCGGCGAGAAGAAGTGCACACCGACGACGCGCTCCGGCCGCTCCGTCGCCGCCGCGATCTTGGTGATCGGGATGGCGGAGGTGTTGGAGGCGAGGACTGCGTCCTCCCGTACGACCTTGTCGAGCGCCCTGAAGATCTCGTGCTTGACCTCCAGCTTCTCGAAGACGGCCTCGACGACGACGTCGGCGTCGGCCACGGCGTCGAGGTCGGTGGTCGTGGTGATGCGGGCGAGGGACGCCTCGGCGTCGGCGGCCGTCAGCTTGCCCTTGGAGACGAATCTGGCGTAGCTCGCCTCGATGCCGTCGCGTCCGCGCGTCAGGGCCTCGTCGGTGACGTCGCGCAGGACGACGTCCCAGCCCGCCTGGGCGGAGACCTGCGCGATGCCGGACCCCATGAGTCCGGCGCCGATGACGGCGAGCTTCCTGGCCACGTTGGCACCCCTATGCACTGTCGACGGTTCACATGCTCTCCGGCGGAGGTTAGTACCCGTGAGGAGCCCTGGGGCCGCGAAGAGATGCGCGTCACGTCTCACATGACGGACATCACATCGGCCGTGTCACGCGGCGGCGCGCCGCGTTGCGGGTGAGCGCCTTCTCACCGAGGGGCTCCTCCATGTCGTCGAGCAGGCCGTCAGCGTGGCGTGACACCTCCTCCGGCTCGCGGCCCGCGACCATCTCGCGGCCGATGTGCGCCATCGCGTGCTGTGGGACCGCGAGAGCTGACCCGCCACCAGGTCCGGGGGGTCCGGGCCACCGGCCTCCGCCCCGGACTCCGCCCGCAGGGCCGCCTCCTGGGGCAGCTGGGCCTCCGGCCGAGGCGCCGGAGCCGGGCGTCGAGGGTGCCCTGCTCCGGCGCCTCGACGAGCCGAGCGCGTGCCGTACGGGGTGCTGGTGGCGCTCGCGTCCGCCCTTCCGGCTGTGACGGCCGGCACGCGTGTCCTCCGGGGGCCGGAGCGAAACTACGCTGGGCCCATGGTCAATCTGACGCGCATCTACACCCGTACCGGCGACCAGGGCACCACCGCCCTCGGAGACATGAGCCGGACCGCCAAGACCGATCTCCGGATCTCCGCGTACGCCGACGCCAACGAGGCCAACGCCGTGATCGGGACGGCGATCGCGCTCGGAAACCTCCCCGAGGACGTGGTCAAGGTCCTGGTCCGGGTCCAGAACGACCTGTTCGACGTCGGCGCCGACCTGAGCACCCCGGTGGTGGAGGATCCGAAGTACCCCCCGCTGCGGGTCGAGCAGTCCTACGTCGACAAGCTGGAGGCGGACTGCGACACCTTCCTGGAGGAGCTGGAGAAGCTGCGGAGCTTCATCCTGCCGGGTGGCACCCCGGGGGCGGCGCTGCTGCATCAGGCCTGCACGGTCGTCAGGCGGGCGGAGCGGTCCACCTGGGCGGCGCTGGAGGTGCACGGGGACGTGATGAACGCGCTGACGGCGACCTACCTGAACCGCCTCTCCGACCTCCTGTTCATCCTCGCGAGGACGGCGAACAAGGAGGTCGGGGACGTGTTGTGGGTGCCGGGCGGCGAGCGCTGACTCAGCGGCCGGCGTCCACCCGGTCCTTCGGCTCCCGCTTCGGGGCGACGGTGTAGCCGACGGCGATGACGAGGTTGACACCGATCACCCAGAGCATCTTCCTCTGCCACGCCCGCAGCGAGCCGACGTCGCCGTCCCCGCCGACGTACCGGGCCGCCGCCTCCAGCAGGGCGATGGCGGTCACCGCGGCCACGGTCCAGCGGGCGGCGGTGCGCCACTCGTGGGCGGCCCGCGCCATCCCGTACTTCGGGGGCCTCACCGGCGGCGGGCCGCCCGCGAAGCGGTGGGCGACCCTGGCGTCGACCCACTTGACGGTCGAGTGGCCGAGTCCCACGGTGAAGCCGATGTAGACGGCGGCCAGGCCGTGCTTCCAGTCCGGCTCGGCGCCGTTCCTGAGGTCGACGGCCGTCGCCACCAGCAGGACCAGCTCCAGCACCGGCTCGCACAGCAGCACGGCCGAGCCCGCCCTCGGCATCCCGGCGACGTACCGCAGTCCGAGCCCGGCGGCCAGCAGCACCCAGAAGCCGGCCTCGCAGAGCACGATCAGTGTGACGATCACGGCGGTTCTCCTCCCGGTCCCCTCCAGGCTCCCTGCCGGGCGGCGCCGCATCGTCGTCTGCGGTGACGAGACCGGACTGCATCCTTCGATGTAGCCGCGCCTCACCCCGGGTACGGACGTGCCGCGGGCCCGGGCCGTGTTGGATGGGCGGGTGTTCACCTCTCCGCGGCCGCACCGCCACGACGTACTGATCGCGGTGACCGGGCTGGTGGGCGGGCTGGTGCTCTGGACCGCCGGGCTGCACACCCAGGGAGGCCGGGTCCTCGACGCCCACTGGGTGGCCCTGGTGCCGCTCGTGGTGACCGCGGGCCTGGAGCTGCTGCGCCGGATCCGGCCGCGGGCGGCGGTCGCCGCCGGGACGCTCGCCCTGGTCGCCGACCAGCTGACGACGGGCAGCCTGGCGACCGTCCTGATGTACACCGACCTCCTGTACGCGGCCGTCGTGTACGGGCCCCCGGCCGCCGCCCGGCGCATCCCGGTGGCCGCCTTCCTGGCCACCCTCGCCGCCACCCTCGGGGTCTTCGCCTGGCTCCGCAGCCCCGAGGCACTGCTGATCGGTGTGGCCGCCGGGCTCGTCCTCCTCGCCCCCGCGCTGACCGGTGTCAGCGTGCGCAACCACCGGGAGGCCGCCGAGGCGGCCCGGCTGCGTGCCGACCAGACCGCGCTGCTGGCCGAGATGGACCGGGTGCAGGCGGTGACCGCCGAGCGCGCCCGGATGGCCCGGGAGCTGCACGACATGGTCGCCAACCACCTCTCCGCGATCGCCATCCACTCCACCGCCGCCCTGTCGATCGACGATCCGGCCACCTCCCGGGAGGCACTCGGGGTGATCCGGCGGAACAGCGTCGACGGGCTGTCCGAGATGCGGCGGCTGATCGGGCTGCTGAGGGAGAGCGGCGCGACCGGGCCGCCGGCCGCCGCGCCGACCCTCGCGGGCCTGGACGCCCTCGTCGGGCAGGCGGGCGCGAACTCCGCGTCCAGCGGGCTGACCGTCACGCTGGACGACGCCCGCCAGGAGTCCGGGTCGCTGCCCGCACCGGTGGAACTGGCCGCGTACCGCATCGTCCAGGAGTCGCTGACGAACGCGCTGAAGCACGCGGCGCCGGGCCCGGTGACCGTCCGGCTGAGGCGGTCGCGCGGGGTGCTGACGGTGGAGGTGAGCAGCGTGTTCGGCGACCGGCCGGGTCCGCGGGCACCCGGCTCGGGGGCCGGTCTGGTGGGGATGCGGGAACGGGTGGCGCTGCTGGGAGGGACGATCGGGGCGGGGCCGGAGCCGGGGGACGACGGCACGGAGATCTGGCTGGTGCGGGCCGAACTGCCCGCCGACGAGAGGACGTACCGGACATGACCATCCGGGTACTGGTCGCGGAGGACCAGTCGGCGGTGCGCGCGGGGCTGGTGCTGATCCTGCGCAGCGCCCCGGACATCGAGGTGGTGGGCGAGGCGGCCGACGGTGAGGCCGCCGTGCGCCTGGCCCGTGGACTGCGGCCGGACGTGGTGCTGATGGACATACAGATGCCCAGGCTGGACGGGGTGTCCGCGACGCGGCAGGTGGTCGCGGAGGGAACGGCCGACGTCCTGGTGCTGACCACGTTCGATCTGGACGAGTACGTCTTCGGGGCGCTCCGCGCGGGCGCCGCCGGCTTCCTGCTGAAGCACACGGACGCCCGCGACCTCGTGGAGGGGGTACGCACGGTGGCGCGCGGCGAGGGCCTCATCGCACCGGCCGTCACGCGGCGGCTGATCGAGGAGTTCGCCGGGAGCACCTCCCCGCGCCGGACGGGCGGGCCGGGCCGGGAGGCTCTGGACGCGTTGACGCGCAGGGAGCGGGAGGTGCTGGGCTGCCTGGGTGAGGGACTGTCCAACGCCGAGATCGCGGGGCGGCTGTCGATGGCCGAGGCGACGGTGAAAACGCACGTCAGCAGGCTGCTGGGAAAGCTGGAGCTGCGCAGCCGGGTCCAAGCGGCGGTGCTCGCGCGCGAGTTGCGCCTCTGAGTCGTGGGGCCGGGCCGGCGGGACAACTTTGGTCTGGACCTCTTGACGATTGGTCCAGACCTTCCTAATCTCACCGGACACGCACGCTGCGGTGAGTACGCCATGACAAGCGCGCTCAGGGCGACGCAGGGTCTGCAGTCCACGGACCACCCCCGTTTGCCGACCTCACCCGAGGAGCACCGTTGAGCACTGACACCCCCCAACGCCGATCCCGACCCAGATGGAGACTCGGAACCGGTGAAGCCACCCGATCCAAGGCGGTCGCGGGCCTGACCGCGCTGCTCCTGCCGCTCGCCGCGATGGTCGGGCTGGCCTCCCCCGCCGAGGCTGCCACGTCGGCGACCGCCACCTACGTCAAGAAGTCCAGCTGGGGCAACGGCTTCGAGGGGCAGTGGACGGTCAAGAACACCGGAACCACCGCCCTCTCCTCCTGGACGATCGAGTGGGACTTCCCCTCCGGCACCGCGGTCGGCTCCGCCTGGGACGCCACCGTCACCAACACCGGAACGCACTGGACCGCCAAGAACCTCGGCTGGAACGGCACGGTCGCCCCCGGCGCCAGCGTCAGCTTCGGCTTCAACGGCACCGGCACCGGCTCCCCCGCCGGCTGCAAGCTGAACGGCGCCTCCTGTGACGGCGGCAGCGTCCCCGGCGACAACGCCCCCTCGGCGCCCGGCACCCCCACCGCGAGCGGTGTCACCGACACCTCCGTGAAGCTCAGCTGGAGCGCCGCGACGGACGACAAGGGCGTCAAGAACTACGACGTCCTGCGCGACGGATCCAAGATCGCCACGGTCACCGGTACGACGTACACCAACACCGGCCTCACCGCCGGCACCGACTACTCGTACGCCGTGCAGGCCCGTGACACCGCCGACCAGACCGGACCGGTCAGCGGCGCGGTCAAGGTCCACACCACCGGCGGCGGCGGGGGCGAGAACCCGAACCCGGGCGAGAAGGTCAACCTCGGTTACTTCACCGAGTGGGGCGTCTACGGGCGCAACTACCACGTCAAGAACCTCGTGACCTCGGGCTCCGCCGCGAAGATCACCCACATCAACTACGCGTTCGGCAACGTCCAGGGCGGCAAGTGCACCATCGGTGACGCCTACGCCGACTACGACAAGGCCTACACCGCCGACCAGTCGGTCGACGGCGTCGCCGACACCTGGGACCAGCCGCTGCGCGGCAACTTCAACCAGCTCCGCAAGCTCAAGGCCAAGTACCCCCACATCAAGGTCATCTGGTCGTTCGGCGGCTGGACCTGGTCCGGTGGCTTCGGTGCCGCGGCGCAGAACCCGGCCGCGTTCGCCCAGTCCTGCTACGACCTGGTGGAGGACCCCCGCTGGGCCGATGTCTTCGACGGCATCGACATCGACTGGGAGTACCCCAACGCCTGTGGTCTGACCTGTGACACCAGCGGTCCCGCCGCGCTGAAGAACCTCTCCTCGGCGCTGCGCACCAAGTTCGGCACGAACAACCTGGTCACCGCCGCCATCACCGCGGACGGCACCGAAGGCGGCAAGATCGACGCGGCCGACTACGGCGGCGCCTCGGCGTACCTCGACTGGTACAACGTGATGACGTACGACTTCTTCGGCGCCTGGGAGGCCAAGGGCCCGACGGCTCCGCACTCCCCGCTGACCTCGTACAGCGGCATCCCGAAGGACGGCTTCACCACTGCCGCCGCCATCGCCAAGCTGAAGGCCAAGGGCGTCCCGGCCAAGAAGCTGCTGCTCGGCATCGGCTTCTACGGCCGCGGCTGGACCGGCGTCACCCAGGCCGCCCCCGGCGGCACGGCGACCGGGGCCGCCCCGGGCACGTACGAGGCGGGCATCGAGGACTACAAGGTCCTCAAGAACAGCTGCCCGGTCACCGGCACCATCGCCGGCACCGCGTACGCCCACTGCGGCACCAACTGGTGGAGCTACGACACCCCGGCCACGATCACGTCCAAGATGGCCTGGGCGAACACCCAGGGCCTGGGAGGCGCGTTCTTCTGGGAGTTCAGTGGTGACACCGCGAACGGCGAGCTCGTGAGCGCGATGGACAGCGGCCTCAACTAATCCCCACGCCGCACCACCGGCACCACCCCGCAAAAGCGCCGGGGAGACAGGTCCGCCCCCTGTCTCCCCGGCTTTCGCATGTCCACGGGCTGCCGGCGCCGGTCATCCACTCCCCCGTCCGGTCGGGCCGCTCGTGGCCGTCGGCCTCCCGTGGGCGTCAGCCGGACCACGGTCCGGAGCCGGGCGGGGCACCCGGCCCCATGAGCACGGCCGCACCGCACGAGTGGCGCTCGGCGCCGTCCCTGGGGACGCCGGTGGATCGGCGCGCGTCGGCGGATCGGTGCGGCGCAGGGCGGGTACGGGGAAACTCCAGGCCCGTCGATCGCAAGGCGGGTACGGGGAAGCCCTCAGGCCATACGTTGACCCGCAGGGCGGAGGAGCAAGCCCTCGGGCGGCATTGACCGCAGGGCGTATACGGGGAAAACCCTCAGGCCACGTTGACCCGCTGGCCGGGCGGTGCCGCCTCCAGCCAGGCGAGGAAGCCGGTCAGGGCGTCCTCGCTCATCGCCAGCTCCAGGCGCGTCCCCCGGTGGAGGCAGCCGAGCACGACGGAATCGGACAGGAGGGCAAGCTCCTCCTCGCCCTCGGGCAGCCGGCGCGCGACCACCTCGATGGCGGAGCGCTCCAGGCCCCGGCGCGGGCGGGGGGCGTAGGAGAAGACACGGAACCAGTCGACGCGGTCACCGCTGTAACGGGCGACCCCGTAGACCCAGCCCTTGCCCGACGGGTCGGGCTCCTCGGACACGTCCCAGCGCAGACTGCAGTCGAAGGTTCCGCCGGACCGCTGGATCAGCCGCCTGCGCAGACCGAAGACGAACAGACCCACCGCGACCAGCACGACGACCAGGCCGCCCACCCACAAAGCGAGGACCATTTCCACCGACCTCCTCGCATCGTCGAGTAACGGATACCGAACCCAGCCGAACCGGACTGCACCTGCATCGCCTCAGCCGCGACACGCTCCGGATGCTTCCGGAACGGGCCGCGGCTGAGTCATACACACTTCGTGGGGACGCTCAGTGCGCCGCCACCGCACGCAGTCGCACATCGGCGCGCCGCTCGGCAGCGGCGTCCGTGTCCGACTTCGCACGATCCAGCGCACGCTCGGCGCGCTTGACGTCGATCTCGTCCGCCAGCTCGGCGATCTCCGCGAGCAGCGAAAGCTTGTTGTCGGCGAACGAGATGAAACCGCCGTGCACAGCGGCGACGACCGTCCCGCCGTCACTCGTACGGATCGTCACCGGGCCCGACTCCAGCACACCGAGAAGCGGCTGGTGACCGGGCATGACGCCGATGTCGCCGGACGTGGTACGTGCGACGACGAGGGTGGCCTCGCCGGACCAGACACTGCGGTCCGCGGCGACCAGCTCGACATGCAGCTCAGCAGCCAAGGGTGGCTCCTCGGGTCACCACCCGGCGGTCGTGCCGGGTGTCGGTTCAATTCTACGGGGCGTGGTGAGGGGGGCGGGACACGCCCACCCCCCTCGGTGAGCCGGAGGCTCAGGAGACGCCGAGCTCCTTGGCCTTCGCCTTGAGGTCGTCGATGCCACCGCACATGAAGAACGCCTGCTCGGGGAAGTGGTCGTACTCCCCGTCGCAGATCGCGTTGAACGCGGCGATCGACTCGTCGAGCGGGACGTCCGAACCGTCCAGGCCGGTGAACTGCTTGGCGGCGTGGGTGTTCTGCGACAGGAAGCGCTCGACGCGACGGGCACGGTGGACGACGAGCTTGTCCTCCTCGCCCAGCTCGTCGATACCGAGGATCGCGATGATGTCCTGGAGGTCCTTGTACTTCTGGAGGATCCCCTTGACGCGGCTGGCGGCCTCGTAGTGGTCCTGCGCGATGTAGCGCGGGTCCAGGATGCGGGACGTGGAGTCCAGCGGGTCCACGGCCGGGTAGATGCCCTTCTCCGAGATCGGACGGGAGAGAACCGTCGTCGCGTCGAGGTGGGCGAACGTGGTGGCCGGAGCCGGGTCGGTCAGGTCGTCCGCGGGGACGTAGATCGCCTGCATCGAGGTGATCGAGTGGCCACGCGTCGAGGTGATGCGCTCCTGGAGCACACCCATCTCGTCGGCCAGGGTCGGCTGGTAACCCACCGCGGACGGCATGCGGCCGAGCAGCGTGGAGACCTCGGAACCGGCCTGCGTGAAGCGGAAGATGTTGTCGATGAAGAGCAGCACGTCCTGCTTCTGCACATCGCGGAAGTACTCCGCCATGGTCAGGGCGGACAGTGCGACCCGCAGACGGGTGCCCGGCGGCTCGTCCATCTGGCCGAAGACCAGCGCGGTCTTGTCCAGGACGCCCGACTCGGTCATCTCGTCGATGAGGTCGTTGCCCTCACGGGTGCGCTCGCCGACACCGGCGAACACCGACACACCGTCGTGCAGCTTCGCCACACGCATGATCATTTCCTGGATGAGGACCGTCTTGCCGACGCCCGCACCACCGAACAGACCGATCTTGCCGCCCTTGACGTACGGGGTCAGCAGGTCGACGACCTTCAGGCCGGTCTCGAACATCTCGGTCTTCGACTCGAGCTGGTCGAAGGCCGGGGCCTTGCGGTGGATCGGCCAGCGCTCGGTGATCTGCGCCTCGGCCTCCGGCTCGTTCAGGATCTGGCCGAGGGTGTTGAACACCTTGCCCTTGGTGACGTCACCGACGGGGACGGTGATGCCCGCACCCGTGTCGGTCACCGCGGCCTGGCGGACCAGACCGTCGGTGGGCTGCATCGAGATCGCGCGGACCACGCCGTCACCCAGGTGCTGGGCGACCTCGAGGGTCAGCAGCTTGCGCGCGCCGGCCTCGGCCGGGTCGTCGACCTCGACGTGCAGGGCGTTGTAGATCTCCGGCATCGCGTCGACGGGGAACTCCACGTCGACGACCGGGCCGATGACCCGGGCGACGCGGCCCGTGGCAGCGGCCGTCTCAACTGTCGTCGTCATTACTTGTCACTCCCCGCGGACGCGTCGGCCAGAGCACCTGCACCGCCGACGATCTCGCTGATTTCCTGGGTGATTTCGGCCTGGCGGGCCGCGTTGGCAAGCCGGGAGAGGCTCTTGATGAGGTCCCCGGCGTTGTCGGTCGCCGACTTCATCGCACGGCGGCGGGCGGCGTGCTCGGAAGCGGCGGCCTGCAGCAGTGCGTTGTAGATGCGGCTCTCGACGTAGCGCGGCAGAAGGGCGTCGAGGACGTCCTCGGCCGACGGCTCGAACTCGAACAGCGGAAGGATCTCGCCCTTCTCGGTGCTCTCGTCCTCGCCCTTGTCGAGCGACAGCGGCAGCATCCGGCCGTCGACCGCGTTCTGCGTCATCATCGAGACGAACTCGGTGAAGACGATGTGCAGCTCGTCCACCCCGCCCTCGGCCGTGTCCTTCTGGATGGACTCGATCAGGGGCGCGGCGATCTTCTTGGCATCCGAGTACTCGGGGCTGTCCGTGAAGCCGGTCCACGACTCCGAGACCTTGCGCTCACGGAAGCCGTAGTACGCGACACCCTTGCGGCCGACGATGTACGTGTCGACCTCCTTGCCCTCGGCCGCCAGCCGCTCCCGCAGCCGCTCCGCCGCCTTGATGGCGTTGGAGGAGTAGCCGCCGGCCAGACCGCGGTCGCTCGTGAGGAGCAGGACCGCGGCCCGGGCCGGGGCCTCGGCCTCGGTGGTGAGCGGGTGCCTGGTGTTGGAGCCGGTCGCGACCGCGGTCACCGCACGGGTGAGCTCGGTCGCGTACGGCATCGACGCCGCCACCTTGCGCTGCGCCTTGACGATGCGCGAGGCGGCGATCATCTCCATCGCCTTGGTGATCTTCTTGGTCGCGGTGACGGCTTGGATGCGGCGCTTGTAAACGCGAAGCTGAGCGCCCATCGATCAGCCCTCGCCCAGGAGCTTGCCGTCCGAGGTCTCGAACTGCTGCTTGAAGGCGGCGATCGCGTCGGCGATCGACTGCAGCGTGTCGTCGGACATCTTCGCGCCCTCGGCGATGCTGGTCAGGAGGTCCTTGCGCTCGCGGCGCAGGTACTCCAGCAGCTCGCTCTCGAAGCGGCGGATGTCCTCGACCGGGACGTCGTCCATCTTGCCGGTGGTGCCGGCCCAGACGGAGACGACCTGCTCCTCGACGGGGAACGGGGCGTACTGGGGCTGCTTCAGCAGCTCGACCATGCGCTTGCCGCGCTCCAGCGACGCCTTGGAGGCCGCGTCCAGGTCGGAACCGAAGGCGGCGAACGCCTCCAGCTCGCGGTACTGGGCGAGGTCCACACGGAGGCGGCCGGACACCTGGCGCATGGCCTTGTGCTGGGCGGAACCACCGACACGGGAGACCGAGATACCGACGTTGAGCGCCGGACGCTGACCCGCATTGAACAGGTCGGACTCCAGGAAGCACTGGCCGTCGGTGATGGAGATGACGTTGGTCGGGATGAACGCCGACACGTCGTTCGCCTTGGTCTCGACGATCGGGAGGCCCGTCATCGAACCGGCGCCCATGTCGTCGGAGAGCTTGGCGCAGCGCTCCAGCAGACGCGAGTGCAGGTAGAAGACGTCGCCCGGGTAGGCCTCGCGGCCCGGCGGACGGCGCAGCAGAAGCGACACGGCGCGGTAGGCGTCGGCCTGCTTCGAGAGGTCGTCGAAGATGATGAGGACGTGCTTGCCGTCGTACATCCAGTGCTGGCCGATGGCCGAACCGGTGTACGGCGCCAGGTACTTGAAGCCGGCCGGGTCGGACGCCGGGGCGGCGACGATGGTCGTGTACTCGAGCGCGCCGGCCTCTTCCAGGGCACCGCGCACGGAGGCGATGGTGGAGCCCTTCTGACCGATGGCGACGTAGATGCAGCGCACCTGCTTGTTCACGTCGCCCGAGCGCCAGTTGTCACGCTGGTTGATGATCGTGTCGACGGCCAGAGCGGTCTTACCCGTCTGACGGTCGCCGATGATCAGCTGACGCTGACCACGGCCGATCGGCACCATGGCGTCGACGGCCTTGTAACCGGTCTGCATCGGCTCGTGGACCGACTTGCGGACCATGACGCCGGGGGCCTGCAGCTCGAGGGCGCGACGGCCTTCGGTCGCGATCTCGCCGAGACCGTCGATCGGGTTGCCGAGCGGGTCGACGACGCGGCCGAGGTAACCCTCGCCGACGCCGACGGAGAGCACCTCACCGGTGCGCTGCACCGGCTGGCCCTCCTCGATTCCGCTGAACTCGCCGAGGACGATCGCACCGATCTCGCGCTCCTCGAGGTTGAGGGCGAGACCGAGGGTTCCGTCCTCGAACTTCAGCAGCTCGTTCGCCATGGCGGAGGGCAGACCCTCCACCTTCGCGATGCCGTCACCGGCAACGCTGACCGTACCGACCTCCTCGCGCGAGGCCGCGTCCGGCTGGTACGACTGGACAAAGTTATCCAGTGCGTCCCGGATCTCCTCCGGCCGGATCGTGAGCTCCGCCATCTGGGTTCCCTGCTCTCCTTGTTGGGCCCGAAGTTTCTCAATGGGGTCTGGGGGCGACCCCCAGGAATCTTCTGCAATTTCTGCACGGCCCAACCGGGCCGCTGTTCTTGCTCGTTCAGTTGGTGCGGTGTGGCGCTGCGCGCTGTCAGCCGGCCATCCTGCGGGTGACCTCTTCGAGGCGCTCCGCGATCGTGCCGTTGATGACCTCGTCACCGACGCGCACCGAGATCCCGCCGAGGACCTCGGGGTCCACGTCCAGGTTCAGGTGCATCTGCCGGCCGTAGATCTTCGCCAGGGCGGCGCCGAGGCGCTGCTTCTGGCGATCGGACAGCGGCACCGCCGAGGTGACGACGGCGACCGTGCGGTCCCGGCGCTCCGCGGCGAGCCTGGACAGGGTTTCGAGTCCCGCTTCCAGGCTACGTCCACGGGGCTGCGTCACGAGACGTGTGACCACGCGCTCGGTGACGGGCTGCGCCTTTCCGCCGAGCAGGCTGCGCAGCAGCCCGCTCTTGGCGGCGGCCGGCGCCGACTTGCTGGTCAGGGCGGACCGCAGTGCCACGTCCGAGCCGACGATCCGGCCGAAGCGGAACAGCTCGTCCTCGACGTCGTCCAGGACGCCCGCGCGCTGGGCGGCGGTGAGGTCCGCGGTGTTCGCCAGTTCCTCGACCGCGTCGACCAGGTCACGCGACTGCGACCAGCGGGAGCGGACCATGCCGGACACCAGGTCCACGGCTTCGCCGCCGACCTGACCGCGCAGCAGCCGCCCGGCCAGCTCGGCCTTGGCCTCGCCGCCCTGCGACGGGTCGGTCAGGACCCGGCGCAGCGACACCTCGCGGTGGAGCAGCGCGGTGACGGCGGCCAGCTCGCCGGCGAGCTCCGCCGCGTCGACCGACGTGGAGTCGGTCAGCGCGTCGAGACGCTCACGTGCGGCGGCCAGTGCCTCGCGGCTCGCTCCGTTCATCGGACGGCCTCGGCCTTCGCCTCGAGCTCGTCGAGGAAACGGTCGACGGTGCCGCTCTGCCGGGCGTGGTCCTCGAGGGACTCGCCGACGAGCTTGCCGGCCAGGGCGGTGGCGAGTGAGCCCACGTCCTGACGCAGCGCCGAGGCGGCGGCCTTGCGGTCGGCCTCGATCTGGGCGTGGCCGGCGGCGATGATCTCCTCGCGCTGCCGCTGACCCTCCGCCCTCATCTCCTGGATGATGACGGCACCCTGCTCCTGCGCCTCCTGGCGCAGGCGGGCGGCCTCGTGGCGGGCCTCGGCGAGCTGAGCCTTGTACTGCTCAAGAACGCTCTGGGCCTCGGTCTGGGCCGCGTCGGCCTTCTCGATACCGCCTTCGATGGCCTCGCGGCGCTCTTCCAGAACCCTGTTGATGTTCGGGAGGAGCTTCTTGGCGAGGAAACCGAAGACGATGGCGAAGGCGATCAGGCCGATGACGATCTCGGGGATCGCCGGAAGCAGCGGGTTCTGGATCTCTTCCTCGGCCGCCAGCTGTAGGGCGTTCACATCAATGCCTTTCGTCGCATCGGGCAGTCGGAATGCCGCGACTTAGTCGACCGGGTAGACGAAGGGCATGACGAGACCGATCAGGGCGAGCGCCTCACAGAGGACGAAGCCGAGGATCTGGTTGGAGCGGATCAGGCCGGCGGCCTCGGGCTGACGGGCCAGCGCCTGCGTGCCGTTACCGAAGATGATGCCGACGCCGACGCCGGGGCCGATCGCGGCGAGGCCGTAACCGATGGAACCGAGGTTGCCCGTGATGTTGACGGCGGCGAGGGTCTCAAGAGCGGACATGCCGTTTCTTCCTTCTCTTTCAGAACCGGTGGGGGTTGGCCACCGGACGACTATCGGGGGTGGGGCTGGCTGCTCAGTGGTGCTCGGCGAGAGCGCCCTGAATGTAGTTGCAGGCCAGAAGCACGAACACGTAGGCCTGCAGCGCCTGGATGAAGAGCTCGAAGGCGGTCATCAGGATGGTCATCACGAACGAGACACCGGCGTAGGCGATGCCGATGCCGTTCAGCAGGTACCAGCTGGCGATCGTGAAGATCAGCAGCAGCACGTGGCCGGCGAACATGTTGGCGAAGAGTCGCACGGCGTGGGTGAACGGCCGGATCAGCAGGTTCGACATGATCTCGATGAGCATGACGAACGGGAGAGCCGGGCCGATCGACGGGTCGTAGCCGGAGATGTTCTTCCAGCCGCCGACGAAGCCGTGCCGCTTGAAGGTCAGGCTGACCCACAGGACGTACACGATCGCGGCCAGCGCCACCGGGAAACCGATGACCGAGACCACCGGGAACTGGGCGAGCGGGATGATCGCCCAGAGGTTCATGATCCAGATGAAGAAGAAGAGCGAGACCATGAGGGGCACGTACTTCTTGCCCTCACGCTTGCCGAGCGTCTCGTAGACCACGCCGGTGCGGATGAAGTCGTAACCCGCCTCGGCGACCATCTGGAGCTTTCCGGGCACCAGCTTCGGCTTGTTGAACGCCGCCCAGAAGAAGCCGACGACGACAACGGTGCTCAGGACCGCCAGCAGCATCGGCTTGTTGATCTCGATGCCGCCGACCGTGAACATCGGCTCGAAAACAAAGGAGTGCAGGCCAGGAGCCGGGAAGCCGCATCCGTCGAAGATGTGGCAGTCGGTCTCGAAGGCGAGCACCGTCGTCGGGTCAGCACTCACCGCGGGCTCCTTCAGCGTGGCGCATAGGTACGGCAACCTCGTTGTGTCGGCGCGGCAGGCAGCCGCTGGTCGGCACTGGACTGGTGTTACGGATGGGGGGCGGCTCAGGCATTACGCCTCGCGATGGAGCGGGCGTCGATTCGGATCGGATGCCCGCGTCCGCAGTGCCGCAGTTGGCACCGGACGATAGCAGGGTCCCGACGGCGCGCTTATCCCGGCCCTACCCCTCACGTCGAGGACCCCGTGTTCTCGGGCTTCCTGGCCACGGAGGGTTCCGGTTCGACATAGAGGGTCTTGGTCGTCATGTGGACACGGATCTGCGCGGCGACCCAGGTGAGCGTCGCGACGATGATCGCCGCGGCGAACGCCCTCGGGTTGAAGAGCGTCGTGTCCTTGAAAGCGGCCACGAAGACGAAGAGCAGCAGCAGTTCGGTCGTGTAGAGCGCGAGCCCCATGGACTGGAACAGGTGCGGCAGCGACTTCGCGGTGCGCTGGAGAACGGTGAGACCGATCCCCATGAAGAGGATCACCACCAGCGTCCCGACCGCCGCCCCGATCGCCCCCTTGCCGCCGGCGAGCACACCGCTGACGGCGACGGTGACGACACCGGCGGCAGCAGTGGGCACGGCGGTGTGGAGGAGAGTCCGGACGTCGTTGGACGGCATGGCGCTGGCTCCGCTTTGCAGGGGGTGGGCAGTGGTCGTCAGGGACGAGCGTAGGCCCGGCACGAGTCGGTGCCTCCGGCCGAGGAACCGTCTCTCTAGGTTCCTTCGGCTCTGTCACCGGGCTTCGTGAACGGTATCACAAACTATTTGATGAGGTCTTTACCCGAAAGGTGTGCCCACTGTCACACATGAGGGCTACCCCGCGCGTGTGCGCAGGACATCGCAGCGCTTCGCATGGTAATGGGCTTTCATGTCCGAAACGTCAACGTGACGAATCGGCGCGGTCTCGGTGGGTGAACCGCGAACGGGGGCCGATCGCGGTCGCTCCGTTGACGCCGGAGACGCCCACGGCCACGGGGGCGCGGTCCGCGTCCCCGCTCGCCATGTGCGAGCCGCCGGACGGCCGTTCACCCTCCGTCGCCCCGTCCGCCGCCTCGTCCCCCGCCGAGTCACGGCGCCGGCGCCGGTAGCGCGGGGGCACGAAGGTCTCGGCCCAGCGCGGCGCGCGCGGGGTGAAGCGCGGCATGAGCAGGAGGACGAGGCCCACCGCGCTGAGTCCGACGATCACCAGCACGATCCACAGCGAGGCCGAGTGCACCGAGTACCCGACGGCGCCGAACGCGATGAGGGCCGACCAGAAGTACATGATCAGGACGGACCTGCTGTGCGAGTGCCCGATCTCCAGCAGCCGGTGGTGCAGGTGCCCGCGGTCGGCCGCGAACGGCGACTGGCCGTTCCAGGTGCGCCGCACGATCGCCAGGATGAGGTCGGCGGCCGGGATGGCGATGATCGTCAGCGGCAGCAGCAGCGGGATGAAGACCGGCAGCATCGCGTGGGTCGCCTGCCGCTCACTGCCCTCGAAGAGCTTCATCGCGTCCGGGTCGACCTGGCCGGTGACGGAGATCGCGCCGGCGGCGAGCACCAGCCCGATCAGCATGGAGCCCGAGTCGCCCATGAAGATCCGGGCCGGGTGCATGTTGTGCGGCAGGAAGCCCAGGCACATGCCCATGAGGATGGCGGCGAACAGGGTCGCGGGGGCGGCGGCCTCGATCCCGTACCCGTACCAGAGCCGGTAGGTGTACAGGAAGAACGCGGCGGAGGCGATGCACACCATGCCGGCCGCCAGGCCGTCGAGACCGTCGACGAAGTTCACCGCGTTGATGGTGATCACGACCAGTGCGACGGTGAGCAACGTCCCCTGCCACTGGGTCAGGGCCACCGTGCCGACCCCGGGGATCGGCAGCCACAGGATCGTCAGACCCTGGATGACCATGACGGCGGCGGCGATCATCTGCCCGCCGAGCTTGATCAGGGCGTCGATCTCGAACTTGTCGTCCAGTACGCCGATGAGCCAGATCAGCGCGGCTCCGGAGAGCAGCGCCCTCGGCTCGTTGGAGAGTTCGAAGACACCGTTCAGGTTGAACAGGTGGTCGGCGACGATCAGCCCCGCGCACAGCCCGCCGAACATGGCGATGCCACCGAGCCGCGGTGTCGGTTCCCGGTGCACGTCGCGCGCACGGATCGCGGGCATCGCCCCGACCGCGATGGCGAACTTCCGCACCGGCCCGGTCAGCAGGTAGGTAACGGCTGCCGTGACACAGAGCGTCAGCAGGTAATCACGCACAGGCTGCCCCACAGATTTCGCCGGCCATCTCAGCCCCACACCCTAGTCCCATGAACGGGGACGACCGGGCAGGGGTGACGGTTGCACGGTCCCCGGGCTACCCCGGATAGGGCGGATTGCGTTCCGCCAGTTCCCGCACCCCGGCCCGCAGCCGGCCGGCGTCCCCCTCCTCCCGCACCGCGGCCCCGAACAGCACGGCGATCCGCGCCATGTCGGCGTCGTCCATGCCCTGGGTCGTGACGGCCGCGGTACCGAGCCGGAGGCCGCGCCCGTCCCCGTGGGGCAGGGCGCAGGTGTCGAGGACGATGCCGGCATCCGCGAGGCGCTCACGGGCGGTGCGTCCGTCGACCCCCAGCGGCGCGGGGTCCGCGACGACGATGTGGGTGTCCGTGCCGCCCGTCGTGATTCCGAAGCCCTCGGCCTCCAGGCCCGCCGCCAGGGCGCGGGCGTGGACGACCACCTGGTGGGCGTAGAGCGCGAAGGCCGGGGTGGCCGCCTCCCCGAACGCCACGGCCTTCGCCGCGACGCTGTGCATCTGGGCGCCGCCCTGGGTGAACGGGAACACGGCGCGGTCGATCCGCTGGGCGAGCTCCGCACCGCACAGGATCATGCCGCCGCGCGGCCCCCGCAGCACCTTGTGCGTCGTGGCGCACACCACGTCCGCGTACGGGACGGGGCTGGGCGCGGCTCCGCCGGCGATCAGGCCCATCGGGTGCGCGGCGTCGGCGATCAGGTAGGCGCCCACCTCGTCGGCGATGTCGCGGAACGCCTCGTAGTCGGGGTGGCGGGGATAGGAGATCGAGCCGCAGACGATCGCCTTGGGGCGGCGGGCCCGTGCCAGGGAGCGCACCTGCGCGTAGTCGATCAGCCCGCTGCCGGGATCCACTCCGTAACCGGCGAAGTCGAACCAGCGGCCGGAGAAGTTCCCCGGAGCGCCGTGGGTGAGGTGCCCCCCGTACGGGAGTCCCATGGCCAGCACGGTGTCGCCGGGGCGGAGCAGGGCGGCGTAGGCGGCGAGGACGGCGGAGGAGCCGGAGTGGGGCTGGACGTTGGCGTGCTCGGCGCCGAACAGCGACATGGCCCGCCGCACCGCGACGCGTTCGGCCGCGTCCGCGTGCTCGCAGCCGCCGTGGTGGCGGGCGCCGGGGTAGCCCTCGGCGTACTTGTTGGCGAGCGGCGAGCCGAGAGCGGCCAGGACGGCGGGCGAGGCGAAGTTCTCGGCGGCGACGAGCTGGAGCGTGCTCGACTGGCGGCCCGTCTCGGCCAGCAGGATGCCGGCGACCTCCGGGTCCTGGCGGAACAGGGACGCGAAGTCCTGCGGCATGGCGTCGCCGGACGGGGACTGCGGGGACACCGCGGCTGGTGCGGCTGGAGTGGTGACCGGCATGTGACGGCTCCGGGCCTGAGGGGGGGGCGCTGGCCGGAAACTGCCACCGGCTCCCTCGGACGGGCTCCGTTACGGGCCCGGCGGGGTCGGACAGCGGCTTCCAGCTCCAATGTAGGCCCGCACCGGGCGGTGTGCCCGCCGCCGGGCGGTCCCGTACGCCGGTCGGCGCACCCGCACGCGCGCGGCGCTCAGTGCGGGGCGCGTACGCCCGTCAGCGCGGTCACCACGGGGTCGAGCGCCTGGTTGATCTCATCGCCGATGGAACGGAAGAACGTGATGGGCGCGCCGTACGGGTCGAAGACCTCGTCCGCCTCGGCGGTGGGCGCCAGGAGCCAGCCGCGCAGGGCGGCCGCGGCGCGCACCAGGGCGCGGGCGCGTTCGACGACGCCCTCCTCGTGGGCGTCGGGCAGCGTCGCCGGATCTATGGCCCGCACCAGCCGGGTGAACTCCTTGAGCGTGAAGGTGCGCAGACCGGCCGAGTGGCCCATCGAGATCACCTGGGCCCGGTGGTCGCGGGTGGCGGTGAGGACGAGGTCGGCGCGGATGACGTGCTCGTCCAGCAGCTCGCGGCCGACGAAGCCGGTGGCGTCGGCGCCGAAGTCCGCGAGGACGACCTCGGCGTTGGCCTCCATGGGCGCGCCCTCGTGCCCCCAGGTGCCCGCGCTCTCCACGATCAGGCCGCCGCTGAGCGGATCGCCGAGGCGGTCCACCAGGGCATGGCGGGTCAGCCGCTCGGTGATGGGCGAGCGGCAGACGTTGCCGGTGCTGACGTGGAGGATGCGGAAAGTGTCGTGTCCTCCCGCTATGCCACGCCCCTCAGGGGCGGTCAATTGGCCACCTCGAGGTCGGGTACCACCTTGCGGAGCTCTTCCACGGAGAGCGCTCCGGCCCGGAGGAGGAGGGGGACCTCGCCGGTGACGTCGACGATGGAGGACGGGACGATTCCGGGGGTCGGCCCGCCGTCGAGGTAGACGGAGACGGAGTCCCCGAGCATCTCCTGGGCGGCGTCGCAGTCCTCGGGCGAGGGGTGTCCGGTGAGGTTGGCGCTGGACACGGCCATCGGGCCGACCTCGGTGAGCAGTTCGATGGCGACCGGGTGCAGGGGCATCCGCACGGCCACCGTGCCCCGGGTGTCGCCGAGGTCCCACTGGAGGGACGGCTGGTGCTTCGCGACGAGTGTCAGGGCGCCGGGCCAGAAGGCGTCGACGAGCTCCCACGCCTGTTCGGAGAAGTCCGTGACCAGGCCGTGCAGGGTGTTCGGTGAGCCGATCAGGACGGGGGTCGGCATGTTCCGGCCGCGGCCCTTGGCGTCGAGCAGGTCGGCGACTCCCTCGGAACTGAAGGCGTCCGCACCGATCCCGTACACGGTGTCGGTGGGCAGGACGACCAGTTCACCGCGGCGGACGGCGGACGCGGCCTCACGCAGGCCGGTCGTACGGTCGGTCGCGTCGTTGCAGTCGTATCGCCGTGCCATCAGCCGGCCTCCTCGGACATATGCGGGTCTGGCGGGTAGGGGTCGTCGTGCGGTCGTGGCGCACCGGCGGTCACGGCATCGCCTTGCGGGCCGTCGCGAACCGGGGCCGTTTGTTCAGGTCGGGGTGGTCGGCAGCGTCGGCCCAGCCCCGCTCCTCGGTGAAGATCCACGGCACCTGGCCGCCCTGGGTGTCGGCGTGCTCGATGACGACGAGGCCGCCGGGGCGCAGGAGGCGGTGCGCGGTGCGCTCGATGCCGCGGATGGTGTCGAGACCGTCCTCGCCGGAGAAGAGCGCCATCTGCGGGTCGTGGTCCCGGGCCTCGGGCGCCACGTACTCCCACTCGGTGAGGGGGATGTACGGGGGGTTCGAGATGACCAGGTCGACCTGCCCGTCGAGCTCCGGCAGGGCGCTGAGGGCGTCCCCCCGGTGGACGGTGACCCTCGACCCCTCGGCGTTCTTGCGGGTCCACCTCAGGGCGTCCTCGGACAGCTCCACGCCGTGCACGCGCGAGCGCGGCACCTCCTGGGCCATCGCGAGGGCGATGGCGCCCGAACCCGTGCACAGATCGACGATCAGCGGTTCGACGACGTCCATCGCGCGGACCGCGTCTATCGCCCAGCCGACGACCGACTCGGTCTCGGGGCGGGGCACGAAGACGCCCGGTCCCACCTGGAGTTCGAGGTAGCGGAAGAAGGCGCGTCCGGTGATGTGCTGGAGCGGCTCGCGGGCCTCGCGGCGGGCGATCGTCTCCCAGTAGCGGGCGTCGAAGTCGGCGTCCGGCACCCGGTGCAGCTCGCCCCGCTTGACGTCGTGCACGAAGGCGGCGAGTTCCTCGGCGTCGAATCGCGGCGAGGGGACGCCGGCGTCGGCCAGCCGCTGGGTGGCCTGGGCCACCTCGGCGAGCAGCAGGTTCATCGCGGATCTCCGTACGGGTTCACGGGGTGGGCGCAGCTCGGGCGGGCCTGCGGCCGAGGGGCTTCGTCGCGCCCTCCGGCCGCCGGGCCGTCCTACGCGGCGGCGAGCTTGGCGGCCGAGTCGGCGTCGACGCAGGCCTGGATGACGGCGTCGAGGTCGCCGTCCAGGACCTGGTCCAAGTTGTACGCCTTGAAGCCGACCCGGTGGTCCGAGATCCGGTTTTCCGGGAAGTTGTACGTCCGGATCTTCTCGGAGCGGTCGACCGTGCGGACCTGGCTGCGGCGCACGTCCGAGGCCTCCTGCTCGGCCGCTTCCTGGGCGGCGGCCAGCAGCCGGGAGCGCAGGATGCGCATGGCCTGCTCCTTGTTCTGGAGCTGGCTCTTCTCGTTCTGGCAGGAGGCGACGACACCGGTCGGCAGGTGCGTGATGCGCACCGCGGAGTCCGTGGTGTTGACGGACTGGCCGCCGGGGCCGGAGGAGCGGTAGACGTCGATGCGCAGGTCGTTGGCGTGGATCTCCACGTCGACCTCCTCCGCCTCGGGCGTGACCAGCACGCCGGCGGCCGAGGTGTGGATGCGGCCCTGGGACTCGGTGGAGGGCACGCGCTGCACCCGGTGCACACCGCCCTCGTACTTCATCCGGGCCCAGACGCCCTGGCCGGGCTCGGTGGCGCCGTTGCCGCCCTTGGTCTTCACGGCGACCTGGACGTCCTTGTAGCCGCCGAGTTCGGACTCGGTGGAGTCGATGATCTCGGTCTTCCAGCCGACGCGCTCGGCGTACCGCAGGTACATGCGCAGCAGGTCACCGGCGAAGAGGGCGGACTCGTCGCCGCCGGCGCCCGCCTTGATCTCCAGGAGCACGTCCTTGTCGTCACTGGGGTCGCGCGGGACCAGGAGCAGGCGGAGCCTCTCCGTGATCTCCTCGCGCTGCTTCTCCAGGACCTTGACCTCGGCGGCGAAGTCCGGGTCGTCCGCGGCGAACTCGCGGGCGGTGCCGATGTCGTCGCCGACACGCTTCCAGGTCCGGTAGGTGGAGACGATCGGGGTCAGCTCCGCGTAGCGCTTGTTGAGCTTCCGCGCGTTGGCCTGGTCGGCGTGGACCGACGGGTCGGCGAGCTTCTTCTCGAGATCGGCGTGTTCGCCGATCAGTTCCTCGACCGCCTCGAACATCGGGTGCTCCTGGTTCCGTGCGTGGTACGTCTGCGGGCCTGCTGGACGGCCTGCCGCCGGCAGGCGGTACAGCCGGAAAAACGCCGGCCCCGGCGCCCCCGAGAGGGCGCCGGGAACCGGCGCTGTGGCTCGCTACTTGGCGGAGGAGCCGGCGGCCTTGCCGAAGCGGGCCTCGAAGCGGGCCACGCGGCCACCGGTGTCGAGGATCTTCTGCTTGCCCGTGTAGAACGGGTGGCACTCGGAGCAGACGTCGGCGCGGATGGCGCCGCCCTCGAGGGTGCTCCGGGTGGTGAACGACGCACCGCAGGTGCAGCTGACCTGCGTCTCGACGTACTGGGGGTGAATCTCGCGCTTCAAGGTGTCTCCTAGTTTCGGGAGGGCTCCGGGTCGTACGCGCGGATTGCGCGTCCGTGAACCGGGGCCGACGTACCAGTCTGCCAGGACCGGCCGTATCTCCCAAAACGAGAGGCGGGCCACGGGTATTCCCGTCACCCGCCGGGGACGTTCCGCGCTCGCCCGGTGACGGAGAGCGCCGTAGTCGCCGTGCTCGCCCCGCGACGGAAGGCAGCGCTGTCGCCAAGCTCGCCCGGTGCCGGAGAGCGCGCCTATCGCACGACGTCGGCCGCGTCGCCCTTGTCGCCGGCCGACTCCCGC
Organism: Streptomyces sp. NPDC005899; assembly: GCF_040629645.1. NCBI lineage: Bacteria > Bacillati > Actinomycetota > Actinomycetes > Kitasatosporales > Streptomycetaceae > Streptomyces > Streptomyces sp. NPDC005899. The sequence goes on from NZ_JBEXWB010000040.1 coordinate 25,916, forward strand.
GTGGCGGACGCCGGAATCGGCCTGTCGAGCTTGAGCGCCGCCCAGACCTGCCGGCCGGCCTTCTCCTGGGGCAGCACCCGGTTCGGGTCCGCCGGGTCGTACTCCACGGGGAGGGTGACCATGTCGACGTTCTTCGAGCGGAGGCCCTTCAGGCCGTCGGCGAAACCGGTGAGCTTCTTGACGGAGGCGAGCGCGGAGTCGGTGGTGACGGCCTTGGTCGCGGCGTCGGCGAGACCGAACAGCTTCCGCGGGTCCGAGAACAGGCCGACGCTTCTCGTCTGATCCATCAGCGCCTTCACGAACGCCTGCTGGAGCTGGATCCGGCCCAGGTCGCTGCCGTCGCCGACGCTCTCCCGCGTGCGGACGAGACCGAGCGACTGCTCCCCGTCGAGGGTGTGGGTGCCGGCCTTCAGCGCGAGATGGCTGTTGGGGTCGTCGATGGCCCGGGAGGTGGTGATCCGCACGCCGCCCAGCTCGTCGACGAGCTTCTTGAACCCGGTGAAGTCGACCTCGACGTAATGGTCCATGCGGATGCCGGACATGGCCTCGACGGTCTTCACGGCGCAGGCGGGCCCACCGACCGCGTACGCCGTGTTGAACATGGCCTCGTGCTGCGCGCCGACCCGCCCACCGGTCGTGTCACTCGTGCAGGCGGGGCGGTCGACGAGGGTGTCCCGCGGGACGGAGACCACACTCGCGCCGGTGTGGCCCTTGTTCACGTGCACGACCATCGCGGTGTCCGCCCGGGCGGAGCCCTCGTCGACGCCGTAGGCGGAGTTGGCACCCGAGCGGGAGTCGGAGCCCAGCACCAGGATGTCCTGCGAGCCGTCGTCCACGTCGCCGGGGCGCTCCGCCCCCAGAGCGGCGTCGATGTCGACGCCCTTCAGGTTCCCGTTGAGGGTGACGTAGGCGTAACCGAGTCCGGAGCCTCCGGCTACCACCAGGGCGGCGGTGCCCCACAGGGCGATCCTCTTCATCCGGCGCCCCCGGGTCGGCTTCCGCCGGCGGCTGCCGGTGCCGCGTATCCGGCCGGTGCCCCTGTTCTGCTCGGTCATGCGGTTCCTCTTCCGACTCTCGCCGTCACCCCCTGCCGTGGTGCACGGGCGCGGTCCGGCGCCACTCGGTGGGACGCTCGGAGCAACGAGAAGCCTCGCACGACGAGCCGAGGCCCCCGCCGGAAGACGGGGGCCTCGGACGAAGCGGGTGAGTCGGCCGGCAACCCGGCTCTCACCTGGTGTTTCAGCCGAACAGGTTGTAGCTGCCCCAGCCGGTGCCGAAGGCGACCCGTGTGGCGAAGATCGCACCCGAGGACTTGCCGTTACCCGGGTACAGCCAGAGCTTCCCCGCGGTGTCCCGGCCCAGCAGATCGGCGTGGCCGTCGCTGTTCACGTCACCGGTGGTGGCGAGCATGTTGAGGCCACCGAACGTGGCGACCTTCACCCTGGCCTCGAAGGGCGCCGCGGCGTTGCTGGTGCCCTTGTACAGGTAGGTGGATCCGTCGGACGCGCGCGCCAGTACGTCGGGCTTGCCGTCGTTGGTGAAGTCACCGTGCCCGCGCACCATGTTGTACTGCCCCCAGCCGCCGCCGACCAGGGTCGGCGCCAGGAACCCGCCGTCGCCCTTGCCCGCGTAGAGGTACAGGTTGCCGGACGAGTTGACGGCCAGCATGTCGGCCAGACCGTCGTTCGTGAGGTCACCGGGCGACAGGATCTGCTTGTGGGCCTTCCACCCCTTGGCCACCAGCTTGCTGCCCCAATCGCCCGTCGAGGGGACCCAGTGGTCCCAGTAGACGTCGCCGTTGGCGTTGCGGTAGAGCAGGTCCTGGTTGTCGTCCCGGTCCAGGTCCGTCTGGACCAGCAGGTTCATCCCGGCGCTGCCCCAGTTGTACTTCCGGGTCAGCTTCGTCACCGACGAGTCCCACTCGTACAGGGCGCCGGACGACGTCAGCCGGGCGAACAGGTCGGCCGCGTGGTCGTTGTTGAGGTTCGCGTCGTAGACCCTGGCCTTGACCGGCGCCGAGTAGGTGCTCATCTTGGCGTACACCGAGTAGGCACCTTGTGCGGAGCAGTCCTCGGCACCCCACGACACCACACCGACCAGCATGCCGTTGGCGACGAGCGGGCCCCCGGAGTCGCCGTTGCAGGCCGTGGTCGTGCCCGCGTCGCTCCCGGTGCCCGGGGATCCGGCGCAGACCATGTGACCGACGACGTAGTTCGTGCCCCACGCCGCTTGGCAGGCGGCGTTCGTGTTGATGGCGGCCGGCGCGACCTTCAGCGTCTGGGCGAGCCCTTCCTCCGTGGAGCTGGTGCGGCCCCATCCGTAGACCTTCGCGGCCGTTCCCGCGTTGTAGACCGCGGTGTCGGTGTTCCGCATGATCGGGAGGGGCTTGACGTTCACGGGAGACGTCAACGTCAGGACGGCCACGTCGTTGTCGATCGTGACGTCGTCGTACGCGGGGTGGTTCCACTGACGGTAGGCGCCACGCAGCTGGCCCCCGTGGAAGTCGAAGACGGGATAGCCGTCAGCGTCCACCTCGCCCGTGTCCGTCGGCAGTTGGTCGGTGCCCACGATCACCGTGCTGTCGAGGTACCACTTGAACCCCTTGACACAGTGCGCCGCCGTGACGACCTTCGACGGTGCGACGACGGAACCACCGCAGAAATAACCGACGTCGTCGCTGGTGTCCGCCGTGTCCTTGTCGTCGAAGAAGTGGAGCTGCGCCATCCACGGCGCGGCCGAGATCGTGGTCTCGGAACCGCCGATGATCTTGGGGTCCGGCTTTCGCGCCGCCCCCGTGCCGTCGGACGCGAGCGCCGAGGGAGCCGGCGTGCTCTTGGCCTTCTGATCGGCCTGCATCGACCGGGCTGCGCGGATGCGCAGCTCGGACTGCGACGGAGCGTTCACCCGGTCGCCGGATCGGGTGATCTGCGCCTTGCCCCCGGGTTCGGAGGCCTGTGCACCTGTGGCGGTGAAACCGGTCCCGATCATTCCGGCCACCACCGCCACGGTCGGCACTATCACGCTCAGACGGCGCCTGTACCGACCACCTCGGGTGCGTATCTGCACTCGAAAACCCCCTGCATGTGTACGGCCGGGCACATGGCCCCGCCGTAAGTGAGATGAGACGCGCGATGGGGGTGCGACGACTTGTGCGACGGCTTGTGGGCAGCGCGGTACAAGGCCCCCTGGGACCGGCGCTGCTGTGGATCCCCCCACCCCGACCGGCTCATGTTACTCAGTGAGGGCACGGCCGACCATAGGCGGGGCCCACGACAGATGCCCCGTCACTTCCGTGACGGGGCATCTGTCGTGGGCGCGGGACGCGACGTCAGTCGTTGCCGTTGCCCGGTGTCGTCTTCTGGATCTGCAGCAGGAACTCCGCGTTGGACTGCGTCTTCTTCATGCGGTCCAGCAGCAGCTCGATCGCCTGCTGCTGGTCGAGCGCGTGCAGCACCCGGCGCAGCTTCCAGACCACGGCCAGCTCGTCGGTGCCGAGCAGGATCTCCTCCTTGCGGGTGCTGGACGCGTCGACGTCCACCGCGGGGAAGATGCGCTTGTCGGAGAGCTTGCGGTCGAGCTTGAGCTCCATGTTGCCGGTGCCCTTGAACTCCTCGAAGATCACCTCGTCCATGCGCGAGCCGGTCTCGACGAGCGCGGTGGCCAGGATGGTCAGCGAGCCGCCGTCCTCGATGTTGCGCGCGGCCCCGAAGAAGCGCTTCGGGGGATACAGAGCGGTCGAGTCCACACCACCGGAGAGGATGCGGCCGGAGGCCGGCGCCGCCAGGTTGTAGGCGCGGCCCAGACGGGTGATCGAGTCCAGCAGGACGACCACGTCGTGGCCCAGCTCCACGAGACGCTTGGCGCGCTCGATGGCCAGCTCGGCGACCGTGGTGTGGTCCTCGGCGGGGCGGTCGAAGGTCGAGGAGATGACCTCGCCCTTCACCGACCGCTGCATGTCGGTGACCTCTTCCGGACGCTCGTCGACCAGGACGACCATCAGGTGGCACTCGGGGCTGTTGACCGTGATCGCGTTGGCGATGGCCTGCAGGATCATGGTCTTACCGGTCTTCGGCGGGGCCACGATCAGGCCTCGCTGGCCCTTGCCGATCGGGGCGACCAGGTCGATGATCCGGGTGGTCAGGACGTTGGAGTCGGTCTCCAGACGGAGCCTGTCCTGGGGGTACAGCGGGGTCAGCTTCTGGAACTCGGGGCGGCCGCGGCCGCTCTCCGGGGCCATGCCGTTGACCGAGTCGAGGCGGACGAGCGCGTTGAACTTCTCGCGGCGCTCGCCGTCCTTGGGCTGGCGCACCGCACCGGTGACGTGGTCACCCTTGCGCAGGCCGTTCTTGCGGACCTGGGCGAGCGAGACGTACACGTCGTTGGGGCCCGGCAGGTAGCCGGACGTCCGGATGAACGCGTAGTTGTCGAGGATGTCGAGGATGCCCGCGACGGGGATCAGGACGTCGTCGTCGGCGACCTGGACGTCGGTCGCGAACTCGTCGCGGCCGCGGCGGCCCCGGCGGTCGCGGTAACGGCCCCGACGGCCGCGCCGGCCGCCCTCGTCGTCGTAACCGTCGTCCTGCGGGCCGCCGCCCTGCTGCTGGCCCTGGCCCTGGCTCTGGCTCTGGCCGCCGCCCTGCTGGCCCTGACGGCGTCCGCCGCCACCCTGCCCCTGGTCGTCGCCCTTGCCCCGCCGGTCACGCTGGCGGTCACGCCGGTCACCGCGGTCCTGGCGGTCGCCTCGGTCACCGCGGCGGCCGTCCTGGCGGTCGCCGCGACGGCCCTCGGCCGTGTCGGCGGCGGACTCGGCCTTGGCCTCGCCCTTCGCCTCGGCGCGCTCCCGGGCGGCCGGCGCGGGGGGGGGGCGCGGGGGGGCGGGGGGGGGAGGGGCAGCGGTGGCCGGCGTTTGTTGAGGCGAGGCAGCCCGCAGGG
>NZ_JBEXWB010000041.1:0-30224 GCF_040629645.1 Streptomyces sp. NPDC005899
ATCGGTCCGTGCGCGCCGCCGTCCGCTCCGGGGAGCGGGCGGCCGTGCGTCAGTGGGCCGCGGGGACGAACGTCGCGAGCTCGGCGGCGAGCTCCTCGTGCACCCGGGCCTTGAGCAGGGTGCCCTCGGCCAGGTGCTCCTCGGAGATCACCTCGCCCTCGGCGTGCACCCGGGAGACGAGTCCGCCCTGGATGTAGGGCACGAGTGCCTCGATCTCGACGGAGGGCCTCGGCAGCTCGGCGTCGATGAGCGCGAGCAGTTCGTCGATGCCCGCGCCGGTTCGCGCCGACACCGCGATCGCGTACCTCTCGGCACGCAGCAGGCGCTGCAGCACGAGGGGGTCCGCCGCGTCCGCCTTGTTGACGACGACGATCTCGCGCACGTCCACGGCACCGACCTCCCGGATCACCTCTCGCACGGCGGCGAGCTGCTCCTCGGGGGCCGGGTGCGATCCGTCCACCACGTGGAGGATCAGGTCGGACTCGCCGACCTCCTCCATGGTGGACCGGAACGCCTCGACCAGGTGGTGCGGAAGGTGCCGGACGAACCCGACGGTGTCCGCCAGGGTGTACAGGCGGCCGCTGGGCGTCTCCGCCCGGCGCACGGTCGGATCCAGCGTGGCGAACAGCGCGTTCTCCACGAGGACACCCGCACCGGTGAGCCGGTTCAGGAGTGAGGACTTGCCGGCGTTGGTGTATCCGGCGATGGCCACCGAGGGCACCTGGTTGCGCCTGCGCTCCTGGCGCTTGATCTCGCGGCCCGTCTTCATCTCCGCGATCTCCCGGCGCATCTTCGCCATCTTCTCGCGGATCCGGCGCCGGTCCGTCTCGATCTTGGTCTCACCGGGCCCGCGGGTGGCCATGCCGCCACCGCCGCTGGACCCGCCGCCGCCCATCTGCCGGGAGAGCGACTGACCCCAGCCGCGCAGCCGCGGCAGCATGTACTGCATCTGGGCCAGCGACACCTGGGCCTTGCCCTCACGGGACTTGGCGTGCTGGGCGAAGATGTCGAGGATCAGGGCGGTTCTGTCGACCACCTTGACCTTGACGACGTCCTCGAGGTGGATCAGCTGTCCGGGGCTGAGCTCACCGTCGCACACGACCGTGTCCGCGCCGGTCTCCAGGACGATGTCCCGCAGCTCCAGCGCCTTGCCCGATCCGATGTACGTGGCGGGGTCCGGCTTGTCCCGGCGCTGGAACACCGCGTCCAGCACCTGCGCACCGGCCGTCTCGGCCAGCGCCGCCAGCTCCGCGAGCGAGATCTCCGCGTCGTGCACCGTCCCCGACGTCCAGACGCCCACCAGCACCACGCGCTCCAGGCGCAGCTGGCGGTACTCGACCTCGGTGACGTCCTCGAGCTCGGTGGAGAGGCCCACCACACGGCGCAGGGCCGCGCGGTCGGAGCGGTCCAGCTGGTCGCCGTCACGCTCTCCGTCGATCTCGTGGCTCCAGGCGACGTCCTCTTCCATCAGGGCGTCGGCCCGAAGGCCCTCGTTGAGGCTCTCGGATGCGGTTTCCGTGGCGCTCCGCGCGTTGCGCGCGTCCTGGGGAAGGGATGAAGAGGAGGTCATTGGATCCTTACGTAGGTAGAAGTCCTGTACGCCTGACACAACGCGCCCCGCCGCCGGAAGATTCCCCTGCGGGGCCCACCGGCCGGCCGCCGTGCCGACGCGACGATAGTGGCATGCCCCCGTTGGGCCCGTCACGCGGGTTTCGGTGCGCGCACGGGCCCCCGCGGCTCCGGTTCGGCGCTCCGCGGTGCGGCGCTGCGCCACTCCGGGTGTCCGGGCATGGGCGGCGTCGTCCGCCCGTACAGCCAGCCGTCGAGGAAGGCGGTCAGGTCCCGCCCCGCGACGCGGGAGGCCAGCGCGGTGAACCGGTCGGTGGTGGCCGAGCCGTCCCGGTGGGCGCGTACCCAGGTGCGCTCCAGGCGGTCGAACGCCTCCGCGCCGATCTCCTGGCGCAGGGCGTACAGCACGAGGGCGCTGCCGTCGTACACCACGGGCCTGAAGAGGCTGATCTTGTGATCGGGCGAGGGCACGTCGGGCCTGGCGGGTGGGCCGCCCGCCGCCCGCCAGGCGTCCGAGCGGGCGTACGCCTCGCGCATGCGCCGCTCCAGCGGTTTCCGCGCGTGCTCCTCCGCGTAGCGGGCCTCGTACCAGGTGGCGTGCCCCTCGTTGAGCCAGAGGTCGGACCAGGTGCGGGGCGAGACGCTGTTGCCGAACCACTGGTGGGCGAGCTCGTGCACCATGATCGATTCGACGTACCAGGCCGGGTAGCCGGCCTCGGTGAACAAGGACCGCTCGAACAGGGACAGGGTCTGGGTCTCCAGCTCGAAGCCCGTCTCCGTGTCGGCGACCAGCAGTCCGTACGTCTCGAACGGGTACGGGCCGACCTGCCGCTCCATCCAGGCCAGCTGATCCGGGGTCCGGCGCAGCCACGGCTCCAGCTCGTCCCGGTCCGCCACGGGCACCACGTCGCGCACCGGCAGTCCGTGCGGCCCGGTCCGCCGCAGGACAGCGGAGCGGCCGATCGACACCTGGGCCAGCTCGGTGGCCATCGGGTGCGCGGTGCGGTACGTCCAGGTGGTGGCGCCCGCGTGGCGGCGCTTCCCGGCGGGCAGCCCGCCCGCCACGACGGTGAACTTCTCGGGCGCGGTGACGTGGAAGGTGAAGTAGGCCTTGTCGGACGGATGGTCGTTGGCCGGGAAGACCCGGTGCGCGGCGTCGGTCTGATTGGCCATGGCCAGCCCGTCCGCGGTCGGCACCCAGCCGCCGCTCCCGGTGTCCCCGGTGGGGTCGCTGGTGTGCCGGACGGTGATCCGCACGGGCACGTGCGCGGGGAGCCGGGCGGGGGGCCGGATGATCAGGTCCTCACCCTCGGTGGCGAAGCCGGCGCTCGATCCGTCGACCTCCACGGAGCTGACGGTCCCCCGGGCGAAGTCGAGGTTCAGGTGCTCCAGGGGTGCGGTGGTCCGTGCGTCGATGGTGGTCACGGCGTCGAGCGGTTCGGTGTTGCCGCCGTGGTACGTGAGCGCGATGTCGTAGGACAGGACGTCGTACCCGGGGTTGCCGAGGTGGGGGAAGAGGCGGTCGCCGATGCCGAGCGGTCCGGGTGCGGGCAGGGTGGCGGCGACGAGGGTGGCCGACGCGGTGGCCAGCAGGGCGGCGCGCAGGCGCCGGGAGGTGAGCGGCATGGACTACGGCTATCAGCGGGGACCCCCCACGCGGGGGTGGCGCGCGCCGCACCACCCGAACGGGGGCGCGTGGACCGGCAGGAGGACCCGCCGGACGTGGGTCAGCCCGCGGCGGCCGGCTGCTGGGCCCGGCTCACGTCGTAGACCCCCGGCACGTCGCGCATCGCCCGCATGAGTCCCGGCAGCCCCGCCGCGTCCGGCAGCTGCAGCGTGTAGGTGTGCCGGACGCGCTGTTCGCTCGGCGGCTCGACCGTCGCGGAGACGACCGCCGCGTCCGCCGCGGCGATGGCCTCGGTGAGGTCGGCCAGCAGCCGGGGGCGTCCGAACGACTCCGCGACGAGGGTGACCCGGTAGTCGGCCGTGTCGCTCCAGCCTCCGGTGTCGTTCCAGCGCGCCCCCACGACCGTCCGGCCGATCGCCCTCATGCGGGCGACCGCCGCGCATTCCCGGCGGTGCACGGTGACGGCGCCGCCGCGCACCGTGCACCCGACGATGTCGTCGGGGGGTACGGGGGTGCAGCAGCCGGCGAGCCGGACCGGCGAGCCGGGCGTGTCGACGGACACGGTCGCCGTCCCGCCGGCCGTCCTGTCCCGGCCGTGCGGAGTGTCGCCGCCGGCCTCGTCGGCCGCGGTACCACCGGGGCCGTCTACTTCTCGGTCGCCGGGGTGCTCCGCGCGCCGGCCCTCCGGGTCCCCGGTGCCGCCCGCCCGGTGCTCCCCGGTCCTGCCGTGCGGGTCCGGGGCGTCCTCGGGATGGGCTTCCAGCCATCCCGCGATCGCGATGCGCGCGGCGGGCGTGCGGGCGTGGTCCAGCCACTCCGGGGAGGGGCCGGAGGTGGCGTCCTGTGCGAGCAGCAGCTGGACGGTGTCGCCGTCCTGCAGAGCGGTGCTGAGCGTGGCGAGGCGGCCGTTGACGCGGGCTCCGATACAGGCGTGCGCCTCGTCGCCGTACTGCGCGTACGCGGCGTCGACGCAGCTCGCGCCCGCCGGCAGCCCGAGCGTGCCGCCGTCGGTCCGGAAGACCGTGATCTCACGGTCCTGGGCCAGATCGGCGCGCAGCGTGGTCCAGAAGGTGTCGGGGTCGGTGGCGGACTCCTGCCACTCCAGCAGGCGCGAGAGCCAGCCGGGCCTGGTCGGGTCGGCGCGCTCGCCGTCGGCGGGCTCGGTCCGCTGCCCGGCGGTGGCACCGTCCTGCGCGTAGGGGTTGCCGAGGGCGACGACGCCCGCCTCCGCCACCTTGTGCATCCTGTGCGTACGGATGAGGACCTCGGCGACCGTGCCCTCCGGGCCGACGACGGCCGTGTGCAGCGACTGGTAGAGGTTGAACTTCGGTGCCGCCACGAAGTCCTTGAACTCCGAGATGACCGGCGTGAAGCACGTGTGCAGCTCGCCCAGGACCGCGTAGCAGTCGGCGTCCTCGCCGACCAGGACCAGCAGCCGCCCGAAGTCGGTGCCACGCAGTTCCCCGCGTTTGGCCCGCACGCGGTGGACCGACACGAAGTGGCGGGGCCTGATGAGCACCTCGGCGCTGATCCCGGCGTCGCGCAGCGTCGCTCCGACGCTGTCGGCGATCTCCGCGAGCGGGTCACGCGAGCGGGCCGACGCGGCGATCAGGGTCCGGGTCCGTTCGTACTCCACGGGGTGGAGGATGGCGAAGACCAGGTCCTCCAGCTCCGTCTTGAGCGCCTGCACGCCGAGGCGTTCGGCGAGGGGGATCAGGACGTCGCGGGTGACCTTGGCGATCCTCGCCTGCTTCTCGGGGCGCATGACACCGAGGGTCCGCATGTTGTGCAGCCGGTCGGCCAGCTTGATCGACATGACCCGGACGTCGTTGCCCGTGGCGACGAGCATCTTGCGGAAGGTCTCGGGCTCGGCGGCCGCGCCGTAGTCGACCTTCTCCAGCTTGGTGACGCCGTCGACCAGATAACAGACCTCGTCACCGAACTCTGCCTTGACCTGATCGAGCGTCACCTCGGTGTCCTCGACCGTGTCGTGCAGCAGTGAGGCCGTCAGCGTCGTCGTCTCGGCGCCGAGTTCGGCCAGGATCAGGGTCACGGCCAGGGGGTGCGTGATGTACGGCTCACCGCTCTTGCGCATCTGGCCGCGGTGCGAGGACTCGGCGAGGAGGTACGCCCGGTGAAGGATCGTCAGGTCGGCGTCCGGATGGTGCGCCCGGTGGGCCTCCGCGACATGCCCGATGGCCGCGGGCAGACGGTCGCGCGGGACCGGGCCGAGCAGCGCCACACGCCCCAGCCGGCGCAGGTCGATCCGTGGGCGACTGCGTTTGCGGCTGGGAGCACCTGGATCGGTGGCCTCTGCGCTCATGGGGCACCTCCGGCAAGGTCGACCGGCGGCGCGAAGGCACGGACGCGCCTTCGGGGCCGGTGCTTGATGCTACCGACCCCACCACGTGGCGCAGTCCCGCTCTCGCCGAGCGTGAAACGGATCACCCATTCGAGCGAAGCTCTAACCGGTCACCGTTTCGAGCCAGGCGGCGTCGATCACACCTTCGGCGACGATCACGGCGGGCCCCGTCATGTCGATCCCGCCGTCCGGGTACTCGGTGATCACCAGCGTGCCCCCGGGCAGGTCCACCCTGTACGTGGCCGGGGCACCGGTCACCGCCGGGTCCGCCCCGTCCCTGCGGGCGGCGGCGACGGCCACCGCGCAGGCGCCCGTGCCGCAGGACCGGGTCTCCCCGGAGCCCCGCTCGTGCACGCGCATGGCGACGTGGCCGGGCCCCCGGTCCGCGACGAACTCGATGTTGACCCCGTCGGGGTAGACGGAAGCCGGGGCGAACGGCGGTACCGAGTGCAGGTCACCGGCGTGGTCCAGGTCGTGGACGAACGCGACGGCGTGCGGGTTGCCCATGTTCACGTTGCGCGCTTCCCAGCTGCGGCCGTCCACCGTGACGGTGACCCCCTCGGCCGGGAGCAGCGCACGGCCCATGGAGACCGTGATATCGCCCTCCTTGGCGATGTGCACCCGCTTGACCCCGCCCCGGGTCACGACGGCCAGGTCGCCTTCGCCGGCCAGCCCGGCGCGCTGCAGGTAGCGCGCGAAGACCCGCACGCCGTTGCCGCACATCTCGGCGACGGAGCCGTCCGCGTTGCGGTAGTCCATGAACCACTCGGCCTGCTCCGCCACGGCGCGCGCCTCGGGGTGCGCGGCGGACCGTACGACGTGCAGGAGGCCGTCACCACCGATACCCGCGCGGCGGTCGCAGAGGAGGGCGACGACGGGACCGGGCAGGTCGACGGCGTTGTCCGGGTCCGGAACGATCACGAAGTCGTTCTCGGTGCCGTGGCCCTTGAGATAGCTGATCTGCGCAGTGCTCACGGTTCCACTGTACGAGTCGGCCCCGGCGCCGCGCGGGGCCGGGGCCCCGGGGCGCGGCACGTCGTACGGGCGCGTCACGGCGCAGGGGGCGTGGCGCGTCGTAGGAGCGCGGTCTCAGCGCAGCCGGGCCACACGCCAGACGGCGAGGGCGACGAGGCCCGCGCCCACCACGACGTAGAGTCCGACCACACGCCAGTCGGGACGCTCCTCCGCGGCCCGGGACGGCAGGCCGGGCCAGGTGTGGCCGACCCGGCGGGCGGCCATCATGGCCCAGCCCGCGGCGCACCCGCTGATCAGCAGTCCCAGCATCGCCACGACGGCTCCGCCGCCGCCGAACTCGAAGGCGAGCGGGAAGGCGAACATCAGGGAGCCGAGCGCGGCCAGCACGATGATGGGCGCGAGCTGCCAGATCCGCATGCGCCGCACCGGTCGGAGCTCGACCTCGACCTCGGGGGCCACTTCGTGCTCGTCGGGGCCGTCAGGGTTGAGGCGCCCTGGCTCGTGCCGCGCGTCAGGTACGTCTCGGTCTGTGTCGCGAGGGCCGGCCTCCATCGCCACGCGCCCTCCCAACTCGGACTCCACTGGTCGATGCTCGATGATGGCACGGCGCCGGGCACCGAAATGACGGGCGGAGCGTCCCGATGCCATCACGTGATCAGGCTGTTATAGCCCCGCTTCAGGGTTTGCGCAGGTCAGGCGCCTGCTGCTGGTCGGGCAGTCAGCAGGAGGTCAGCGATCGCCCCAGGTCAGCGCCGGGTTGACCGGTCGCGGCCGGCCCGGAGAAGGGGAACCGCCGGCATCACGTCGAACGTGCTTGCGCGGGGTGGGCGGTTGCTCCGCACCCCGCGCGTACCGCCCGGCCCTCGGGCTGCCCGCGCCTCCGCACGATCCGCTTCCGCGACACCCGGGGCGAGCAGGCCGGTGGGCAGCGCGCCGATCGGCGTTCACGATCGGTCCCGCGGGCCCCGGCGACGCGTTGAGCAGCCCGACGGCGACCGGCTCCGTCGCGGCCGAGCGGAGGGCGTGGAGGGGCCGCCTCATACCGCGGTCGCCAGGAGGAAGGACGATCACCGTGCCGCTCCCCCGACGACGCACCGAAGTGTGGACGTGCCGGAGCACCGAGGGTCTCGGCGGGGGGCGAGGGCCCGTCACGGGCGAACCCGGGCGCGGTCGAGGGCCGGCCCGAGGACGGTGCGGAAGCGCCGCCGTACTCTGACGCGCCCTCAGCACCCGTGCCGGGCCGGGCCACCGGCGCCGGGTGCGGAGCCGAGAGAGGGCCTGCCGCAGATCGCCGTAGGCCCATCGGTCGTCTCGGGGCTGAGGCGTAGGCCCACCGGGCATCTCGGAGCGCGAGCGGGTGGGAGTGCGGTCGTGGGCGAACCGGACGGTGCGGGCCGGCGCCGTCGGCCCCCGGACGGTCCGGGAGCGAGGCCGACCACCTCACGTGGCCGCATTCCGCGGTTCGCCCTCCGGTACGGCCCGGAGCACGGGCCGGTTCCGCACCGTGCGCTCGAGGACGACGCTCCGTAGCGGGTGCGGTGCGAAGCATCAGGACGGCGTCAAAGGAGCCCCAGTCCTCGTATGGACCCCGTCAAGGCGGCTGAACACCGGCCCGAACCGGAGGTTTGCTCATTCCGGCCGCTCGGCCGATTCCGATCCTCACGCCAATCAGGAGCTCACGATGGCCGACTTGGCCTTCGTCGTCATCACGGTCGCGGTGTTCGCGCTGGTGGCTCTCATCGCCCGGGGGGTGACCACGCTGTGAGCGTCGAAAACGTGGTCGGCCTCGTCGTCGCCGCTGCTCTGCTGGGCTACCTCGTGCTCGCCCTGCTGTACCCGGAGAGGTTCTGAGCACCGGCATGAGTCCCCAGACCGCTGGTGTCCTCCAGCTGCTCGCCCTCGTCGCCGCCCTCGCACTGGCTTACCGCCCGCTGGGCGACCACATGGCACGCGTCTACTCCTCCGGGAAGCACTACGGACCGGAGAAGTGGATGTACAAGGCCATCGGCGCCGACCCGGCCGCCGAGATGGGGTGGCCCGCCTACCTGAGGGGCGTACTCGCCTTCTCGGCGGTGTGCGTTTCCTTCTTGTACCTCATGCAACGAGTGCAGGGCTCACTGCCCGGCTCCCTCGACTTCTCCTCCATCGACCCGGACCAGGCGTTCAACACGGCCGCGTCCTTCGTCGCCAACACCAACTGGCAGTCGTACTACGGCGAACAGGCCATGGGCCACGTCGTGCAGACCGGCGGCCTCGCGGTGCAGAACTTCCTCTCCGCCGCGGTCGGCATGGCCGTCGCGGTGGCGCTCGTACGGGGCTTCGCCCGCGCACGTACCGGGGAACTCGGCAACTTCTGGGTCGATCTGGTGCGCGGCACCGTCCGCATCCTGCTCCCCCTCTCCGTACTCGGCGCGATCGTCCTGGTCGCCTGCGGAGTGATCCAGAACTTCTCCGGCATCCACGAGGTCGGCCGGTTCACGGGCGGGACGCAGGAGTGGAACGGTGGCGCGGTCGCCTCGCAGGAGGTGATCAAGGAGCTGGGCACCAACGGTGGCGGCTATTTCAACGCCAACTCCGCCCACCCCTTCGAGAACCCCGATCCGCTCTCCAACCTTTTCGAGATCTTCCTCATCCTTCTGATCCCGTTCGCGCTCACCCGCACCTTCGGCCGCATGGTCGGTTCGCTCCGGCAGGGGTACGCGATCCTCGGGACGATGGCGGCGATCTGGCTCGGCTTCACCGCGCTCATGATGTGGACCGAATTCGCCCACCACGGTCCTGCGTTCGAGATCGCGGGCGGGGCGATGGAGGGCAAGGAGACCCGCTTCGGCATAGCCGGATCGTCGATCTTCGCGGTGGCCACCACCCTGACCTCGACCGGTGCGGTGAACTCCTTCCACTCCTCCTACACCGGCTTCGGCGGCGGCATCACGATGCTCGGCATGCAGCTGGGCGAGATCGCGCCCGGCGGTGTCGGGTCCGGTCTGTACGGCATGCTGGTCATGGCCGTCGTCGCGGTGTTCATCGCCGGTCTGATGGTCGGGCGGACCCCGGAGTACCTGGGCAAGAAGATCGGCACCCGCCAGATCCAGCTGGCGGCCTGCTACATCCTCGTCACCCCGGCCCTCGTGCTCGGCTTCACCGCCGTGGCGACGGCGCTGCCCACACCGGGCGACTCGATGACCAACTCCGGCGCGCACGGCTTCTCCGAGATCCTCTACGCCTACACGTCCGGGGCGAACAACAACGGCTCCGCCTTCGCCGGGCTCAACGCGGACACCCTGTGGTTCAACACCACGATCGGCATCGCGATGCTGCTCGGCCGGTTCCTCCCGATCGTCTTCGTCCTGGCCCTCGCCGGGTCGCTGGCCGAGCAGAAGCCGGTGCCCGAGACCGCGGGCACGCTGCGCACGGACAAGCCCCTCTACACGGGTCTGCTCCTCGGGACCATCCTCATCATCACCGGTCTGACCTACTTCCCCGCCCTCGCGCTGGGTCCGCTCGCCGAAGGGCTCGCCTCATGAGCACCGTCACCCCCACCCACGCTCCGCACGCGGAACTGCCGCCCTCCGGCAACCACGCGGCCACCGACCGCGTCGGCAGCGGCCTGTTCGACCCGAGGCAACTGCTGAAGTCCTTCCCGGACGCGGTGCGCAAGCTGCACCCGCGCGTGATGGTCAAGTCGCCCGTCATGTTCGTCGTCCTGGTCGGCTCGGTGGTCACCACCGTGCTCGCGGCAATGGACCCGGGCGACTGGTTCGGCTGGGCCGTCACCGGCTGGCTCTGGCTGACCACCGTCTTCGCGAACCTCGCCGAGGCCGTGGCCGAGGGCCGGGGCAAGGCCCAGGCCGACACCTTGCGCAAGGCCAGGACCGGGACCGTCGCCCGCCGCGTCATCGGCCCGAACGAGGAACGGGTCGCCGGGACGGAGCTGCGCATCGGTGACCTGGTGGTGTGCGAGGCCGGCGACACCGTCCCCGGCGACGGCGATGTCGTGGAAGGCGTCGCGTCCGTCGACGAATCCGCGATCACCGGGGAGTCGGCACCGGTCATCAGGGAGTCCGGTGGCGACCGCAGCGCGGTGACCGGGGGTACGACGGTGCTGTCCGACCGCATCGTCATCAGGATCACGACGAGGCCGGGCGAGACGTTCATCGACCGGATGATCAGCCTGGTGGAAGGCGCGGCCCGGCAGAAGACCCCCAACGAGATCGCCCTCGGCATCCTCCTGTCATCCCTCACCATCGTCTTCCTGCTGGCCGTGGTCACCCTGAAGCCGTTCGCCGTCCACGCGGGCGCCGACGCCCAGACGTCGATGATCGTGCTCGTCGCACTCCTGGTCTGCCTGATCCCGACCACCATCGGTGCGCTGCTCTCCGCGATCGGCATCGCCGGCATGGACCGCCTCGTCCAGCGCAACGTCCTGGCCGTGTCGGGGCGGGCGGTGGAAGCGGCGGGCGACGTCTCGACCCTGCTGCTCGACAAGACGGGGACCATCACGCTGGGCAGCCGGCAGGCGGCCGAGTTTCTGGCCGTCGACGGCGTGACGGAGGGCGAACTCGCGGAGGCCGCCCAACTGTCCTCACTCACCGACGGGACCCCCGAGGGCCGGTCCATCGTCGCCCTGGCCAGGGAGGAGTACGGGCTGCGGGAACCGGACCGGGACGAGCTGACCGGCGCCGAGTGGGTCGCGTTCACGGCGCAGACCCGCATGTCGGGCGTGGACGTGGACGGGCGCAGGGTCCGCAAGGGTGCGACCGGTTCCGTCGTCGCGTGGGTGCGGGAGCGGCACGGGGTCGTCCCCGAGGACGCGCGAGCCCTCACGGACCGGATCTCCCAGGCCGGTGGCACACCGCTGCTGGTGGCCGTGGAAGACGCCGAGGGCCGGCGGGTCCTAGGCGTCGTCCACCTCAAGGACGTGGTGAAGGAGGGCATGCGGGAGCGGTTCGACGAGCTGCGCCGCATGGGTATCCGTACGGTCATGATCACCGGCGACAACCCGCTGACCGCCAGGGCGATCGCCGAGGAGGCGGGGGTCGACGACTTCCTGGCCGAGGCCACCCCCGAGGACAAGTTGGCCCTCATCGGGCGGGAGCAGGCCGGCGGCAAACTCGTCGCCATGACGGGCGACGGCACCAACGACGCCCCCGCGCTCGCGCAGGCCGACGTAGGTGTCGCGATGAACACCGGCACCTCCGCCGCCAAGGAGGCCGGGAACATGGTGGATCTGGACTCCGACCCCACCAAGCTCATCGAGATCGTCGAGATCGGCAAGCAGCTCCTCATCACCCGGGGAGCCCTGACCACCTTCTCCGTCGCCAACGACGTCGCCAAGTACTTCGCGATCATCCCCGCCATGTTCACCGTGGCGTACCCGTCGCTGGACAGGCTGAACGTCATGGGGCTCGCCTCCCCCGAGTCCGCGATCCTGTCCGCCGTGGTCTTCAACGCGCTGATCATCGTCGCCCTCGTACCGCTGGCCCTCAAGGGCGTGCGCTACCGGCCCGCCGGTGCCGGCCGGATGCTGCGCCGCAACCTCGGCGTCTACGGCCTCGGCGGCCTGGTCGCCCCGTTCGCCGGCATCAAGCTCATCGACCTGCTCATCTCCCTCATCCCCGGAATCGGCTGATCCGCCATGACCAACACCTCCGTCGACAACACCGTGCGCCTGTTCGGAGCCGGTCTGAGGGCTCTGCTCGTCCTCACCCTGGTGTGCGGGGTGCTGTACCCCCTCGCCGTCACCGGCATCGCCCAGACCCTGTTCAGCCACCGGGCGAACGGATCCGAACTCGGGGACGGCGGCGGCGACGTGGTCGGCTCCTCCCTCATCGGCCAGACGTACGACCTGCCGAAGCGGGACCCCGACGACGCCGGGGAGACGGCACGACCGGACCTCAGGTGGTTCCAGCCGCGCCCCTCCAACGGCCTGGGCACCAACAGCGTCAACACGCGGTACTCCCTGATCCTCTCCGGCGCCACGAACCGCTCCGGTGACAACCGAGACCTGATCCGGTGGGTGACGAAGGCCAAGGCCGCCGTGGTCGGGGACAACTCCACAGCCTCCTACCGGGTGAAGCCCGCCGACGTGCCGGCGGACGCGGTCACCTCATCCGGCTCCGGGCTCGACCCCCACATCTCCCCCGCGTACGCCAGGCTCCAGGTGCACCGGGTCGCGGAGCGGAACGACCTGCCCGTCAAGGAGGTCGAGGGCCTCGTGGCCGACCACACGACGGACCGGCTCCTGGGCTTCGTCGGCGAGCCCCGGGTGAACGTCCTCGCACTGAACACCGCGCTCCGGGACCTCACCCTGGGCTGAGGGACCAGAAGCGGGAACCGGGCACCGGTGGGGCTGCGAAGGCCGCACCCCACCGGTGCCTCGTCCGTCCGCTGCCCGCCGACACGAGAACCCGGCCGGCCGTCAGCGACGTCGGCGACGGGCCGGCATCCGTACCCGGCGGGCGTCCCTGACTGCCGAATCCGGTGAAGCCCCGCAACCCCGGGCTCGCTCCGGCCGGTCTCGACGCGGCGCTGAAGGCCCCCGCCAGGCCGTCTCCGTGCCAGGCCGTCGGCCGCCCGGCACGTCCTCAGGCTGTGACCGCCCGTTCGACCAACGTGAGCGCCCGGTGCGGGAGTTCCCCGCGGTGTTCCTCCGCGCCGCTGAGCCACCGGACGCGCGGGTCGCGCCGGAACCAGGAGTCCTGACGGCGCGCGAAGCGTTTGGTGGCGCGTACGGTCTCGGCGCGCGCCTCGTCGTGCGTGCACTCCCCCGCGAGCGCCGACAGCACCTGCTGGTAGCCGAGCGCGCGGGAGGCCGTGCGCCCCTCGCGCAGTCCGCGTGCTTCGAGTCCGCGTACTTCCTCCACGAGCCCCGCGTCCCACATCCGGTCGACCCGGGTGCTGATCCGTTCGTCGAGTTCCGGACGCTCGACGTCCACCCCGATCTGCACCGCGTCGTAGACCGCCTCGTCGCCCGGAAGGTTGGCGGTGAAGGGCTTGCCCGTGATCTCGATGACCTCCAGGGCGCGGACGATACGGCGTCCGTTGCCGGGCAGGATGGCGCGCGCCGCCTCCGGGTCCGCCGCCGCGAGCCGGGCGTGCAGGACGCCGGAACCGTGTCGTGCCAGCTCCTCCTCGAGGTGGGCGCGCACCGCGGGGTCCGTCCCGGGGAACTCCAGGGCGTCGATCACGGCCTTCACGTAGAGGCCGGAGCCGCCCACCAGGACCGGGGTCCGCCCCTCGGCCAGGAGCCCGTCGATCTCCGCACGTGCGAGGCGCTGGTACTCGGCCACGCTGGCGGCCTCGGTGACGTCCCAGATGTCCAGCAGCCGGTGCGGAACGTCAGCGCGCTCGGCGGGGGTCAGCTTCGCCGTTCCGATGTCCATGCCCCGGTAGAGCTGCATGGAGTCGGCGTTGACGACCTCGCCGCCGAGCCGCTGGGCGAGGAAGACTCCCAGATCGGACTTGCCTGCGGCGGTGGGACCGACTACGGCGATGACGCGGGGGGTGGGAGCTGGTCTTCTCACCGGGACAGTGTCCCGCACTCCGGGGTCCTCCGGCCCCCTCGGGCCGCCGGAGCCCTCCCCGGCGCCGGGCGCGGTGCCACGCGTGTGTGCTCCCCGCGGGTAAAATGTCAGGACAGTCCCCGAGCACGGATGGTGACCCATGGGTTTCCTGGACAACCTGAAGGCCAAGCTGGCCCCGGCCAAGGACAAGGTGGGCGACCTCGCGCAGCAGCACGGGGACAAGATCGACCAGGGCCTCGACAAGGCCGCCCGGACGGTCGACCAAAGGACCAAGGGCAAGTACAGCGACAAGATCACGTCCGGCACGCAGAAGGCCAAGGAAGCGGTCGACCGGCTCGGGCAGAAGAACGCGGGCGGCAGCACTCCGCCGACGCCGGAGGGCGGCACCACTCCGCCGACGCCGCCCACGACCTGACCGGGGGCGGCCGGCGGGGAGTCGTGAGGGCCGTGGCGCGTGCGCCGCGGCCCTCAGCCCTGTCGGCGACGGGTCAGGACCAGGCGGCGACCGTGTAGCCCACGCCGTAGGGTGCGTCGTCGTACAGCAGCCGCCCCGCGAGCCCGGCGCCCTCGGCCGCCCCGGCGAGGACCTGCCAGGGCGCCCGGCCGGCCGCCTTCAGTTCGCGGGCGAGGGACTCGTCCAGAGCCGCCAGGGCGGCGAGGTCGGCCGAGGCGAGGGCGCGGGTCGCGACGGTGTCGAAGTCCACCGCCCGCTCGTCCAGGTAGCCGGGCGCCTTGACCGTGCGGCAGGCGCTGCCGTCGCCCATGACCAGCATGGCCACCCGGCCGGCCCGGCCGGCCAGCTCGCGTCCGGCCTCCAGGCAGCGGGCGGCCGTGAGCGGCTCACCCACCCCGAGCCCCTCGACCGGGGCCGCCGACCACCGGACGCGGCTGAGCAGCCAGGCGCCGACCGCGAGTGAGGGCGGGAGCGTCCGCTCCTGAGCGGGCACGCCCGCGGGCGTCTCCCCGAGCCGCACGGCGAGGTCGACGCCGAACCCGGCGAAGGTGCCGGGTGAGCCCGCGGGGTAGGGGCCGTGCCCGGCCTGCCCGGCGGGCCCGGTCACGATCAGCAGATCGGGCCGCGCCGCGGCGATCACTCCCAGGGCGTCGGCGCACGCGGTCCGCGCGGAGTCGAGCTCGGGCGCGGCACCCGCGGCGACCTCGGGCACCAGGAGAGGCGGGCAGGGGCACACGGCGGCGGCGACAAGCATGCCGGTCAGCGTACTGCGCCGCCCGGGCCGGGCCGGCCCTCACGGCCCCGTCCGGGCAGCCCGCGTGGCCCGCCGCCCAGCAGGTCAGGGGTCAGTCGCAGCCGCATCCGGGCGCCGCCGCGGCGGGCAGCGGAGCGGGCGCCCCGATGCCCGGCAGGCCCAGCATGACTCCCGCCGGCTTCGGCGCGGCCGCTTCCGTGCGCTTCTGCCAGGCATCGCCCGAACGCGTGTGCCTGACTCCCAGGGGCACCCCCTCGGCGAGCAGGTGGTGCGGTGCGGCGTAGGTGATCCGGACGGTCACGACGTCCCCGGGACGCACGTCCTGGGCCGGCTTGGTGAAGTGGACGAGGCGGTTGTCGGGCGCGCGGCCGGAGAGGCGGTGCGTCGCGCCGTCCTTACGGCCCTCGCCCTCGGCGACCATGACGTCCAGGGTGCGTCCGACCTGCTTCTTGTTCTCCTCCCAGGAGATCTCCTCCTGGAGGGCGGACAGGCGCATGTACCGCTCCTGGACGACCTCCTTGGGGACCTGCCCCTCCATGTCCGCGGCGGGTGTACCGGGACGCTTGGAGTACTGGAAGGTGAACGCGTTCGCGAAACGGGCCTCGCGCACCGCGTGCATCGTCTGCTCGAAGTCCTCCTCCGTCTCGCCGGGGAAGCCCACGATGATGTCCGTGGAGATGGCCGCGTCCGGCATGGCGGCGCGCACCTTCTCGATGATGCCGAGGAAGCGCTCCTGACGGTACGAGCGGCGCATGGCCTTCAGGACGCGGTCCGAGCCGGACTGCATCGGCATGTGGAGCTGCGGCATCACGTTCGGCGTCTCGGCCATCGCGGCGATCACGTCGTCCGTGAAGTCGCGCGGGTGGGGCGAGGTGAAGCGGACCCGCTCCAGGCCGTCGATGGTGCCGCAGGCCCGCAGCAGCTTGGAGAAGGCCTCGCGGTCACCGATGTCGGAGCCGTAGGCGTTCACGTTCTGGCCGAGGAGGGTGATCTCGCTGACGCCCTCGGCGACCAGCGCCTCGATCTCGGCCAGGATGTCGCCGGTCCGGCGGTCCTTCTCCTTGCCGCGCAGGGCCGGGACGATGCAGAAGGTGCAGGTGTTGTTGCAGCCCACGGAGATGGACACCCACGCGGCGTACGCGGACTCGCGGCGGGTCGGGAGGGTGGACGGGAATGCCTCGAGGGACTCGGCGATCTCGACCTGCGCCTCCTCCTGGATCCGTGCGCGCTCCAGGAGCACCGGCAGCTTGCCGATGTTGTGCGTGCCGAAGACGACGTCGACCCAGGGTGCGCGGGCGACGATGGTGTCGCGGTCCTTCTGCGCCAGGCAGCCGCCGACGGCGATCTGCATCCCGGGGCGCTTCGTCTTCATGGGGGCGAGGCGGCCGAGGTTGCCGTACAGCTTGTTGTCGGCGTTCTCCCGCACCGCGCAGGTGTTGAAGACGACGACGTCCGCGTCACCGTCCGCGTCCTTCGGGGCGCGTACGTATCCGGCGTCCTCCAGCAGACCCGACAGGCGTTCGGAGTCGTGGACGTTCATCTGGCACCCGTAGGTGCGTACCTCGTAGCTCTTCTGGACGTCCACTGCTTCGCTCCGGTTGCCGCTGGTCATGGGACAAGGGTAGGCGGTGCGGGAGCGAGCCCCGGCCGCCGGAGCCCGCCGGGGGATCCGGCCTGGCCAGGACGGGGCGTGGGCTGGCAGGATCGCGCCATGCTGCACGCACTGTCCCGACTCGGCCGGCGACGCGCGCTCCAGGGGGGCGCCGCCGCCGCGCTCGTGCTCGGGCTGCTGGCGTGGTGGGTGTTCCCCCTGGGGAAACCGGAACCGAGCGGTCCGCTGACCTTCTCCACCGGCGTACGCAGTGGCGTGTACGAGCGCTACGGGAAGCGGCTCGAGGGCGCGCTGGCCAAGGACATGCCCGAGGTGTCGATACGGCTGCGGACCAGTGAGGGCTCCCAGCAGAACATCGAGCGGGTGGCGACGGGGAAGGCGGACTTCACCATCGCCACCGCGGACGCCGTGGCCACCTACCTCCGCAGCGGCAGGACCGGGGGCGACCGGCTGCGCGGCTGCGTCCGGCTGTACGACGACTACGTCCAGCTCGTCGTCCCCCGGGGCTCACCGGTCCGCAAGGTCGCCGACCTGCGGGGCAAGCGCGTCGGTGTCGGGCAGACGGGGTCCGGGGTCCTCCTGGTCGCGAACCGGCTGATGAGTGCGGCCGGCCTTGATCCGGACGAGGACATCACCCCCGTCCGGGCCGGCATCGACACCATGCCGGCCCGGCTCGTGGACGGCCGGCTCGACGCCTTCTTCTGGTCCGGCGGCCTGCCGACCGGCGCGGTGCAGGACCTCTCGGAGAAGTTCACCGTCCGGCTGGTGCCCCTGGAGGACCCGCTGATCGCCCGCCTGCTGGCGGCCGGCGGGTCCACACGCCACTACCGTTCGGCCGTGATGCCGGCCGACGCCTACCTCGACGCCCAGCAGGGCGAGGCCGTGCGGACGGTCGCGGTCGCCAACCTGCTGATCACCACGGACCGGTCGGATCCGCTGATGACCGAGGCCTTCACCCGCACCGTGATCGACAGCCGTGACCGGATCGGACGCGAGGTGCACGCCGCGCAGCTGGTGGACCTCCGTACGGCGATCTACACCGATCCGCTGCCGCTGCACGAGGGGGCCAAGCGCTACTACCGGTCGGCCAAGCCCTGAGCGAGGGGGCCGGGCGCGGGCCCACCGCGCCCGGGACGTGCCCGCCGCCCGGGTGGGAGCCCGCCGTTCGGCGGTTCAGCCGTGCGGCGGGTGGCGCGGCACCGTGACCGTCACCCGCAGGCCGTGCGGCTCGTGCCTCCCGTAGGCGAGGGACCCGCCGCCGGCGGCCAGCAGCGTGCGGGAGATGGAGAGCCCGAGCCCCGAGCCCTTGATGTTCTGGTGGCGGTTGCTGCGCCAGAAGCGGTCGCCGACGCGCTCCAGCTCCTGTTCGGTCAGGCCGGGTCCACGGTCCGCGACGACGATGGTCGTCCGGGCACCGTCGGAGCCGGCGGTCACCGTGACCTCCTCGCCCCTCGGGGTGAACTTCAGCGCGTTGTCGATGACGGCGTCCAGGGCGCTGGAGAGCGCGATCGGGTCCGCCCAGCCGGTCACCGCCGTGGCGCCGTGCCGGGTCAGCCGGACCCCCTTCTCGTCCGCCACCGCACGCCATGAGGCGACCCGTTCTCCGGTGAGCGCGCCGATGTCCGTCAGCCGGAGGTCGGCCGCGGTGTGCTCGGCCAGCGCCAGGTCCAGCAGGTCGTCCAGGACCTGCGCGAGACGCTTGCCCTCGGTGCGCACCGAGGCGATCTCCTCGTTGCCCTCCGGGAGCTCCAGGGCCAGGAGCTCGATGCGCAGGAGGAGTGCCGCCAGGGGGTTGCGCAACTGGTGGGACGCGTCGGCGACGAAGGCGCGCTGCTGCTCCAGCACGTCTTCGACGTTGTCCGCCATCTCGTTGAACGAGCGGGCCAGCCGCCTGAGTTCGGGCGGCCCGCCGGAGGCGGCGACCCTCGACCTCATCCGGCCGCTGGCGATGTCGTGGGCGGCCGCGTCCAGGGTCCGCACGGGCAGCAGGACCCACCCGGTGAGGCGGAACGCCGCGCCGACGGCGACCAGCATGGCCGCGCTCTCGCCCAGCGCGATAAGCAGCCAGCCCCGCAGCGTCCGCGACCGCATGCCACCGGTCGGCGAATCGGTCACCACGACGGCGACGACATCGCCGTCCCGGACGACCGGGGAGGCGACGACCAGCCTGCCGCGCTGCCAGGGCCAGACCTGCGGCGGGTCGTGCGAGCGCCGGCCGAGCAGCGCCTCCGCGAACGCCTCGCGCCCCTCCCCCTCGGCCGGCAGGGTCCAGGAGGCGGGGGCCTTGGCGATGGCCCTGTCGTCCCGGTGGAAGACCCCCGCCCTGATCCCGTACACCGAGTCGTAGGCCTCGAGTTCGGTCTGCAGGATGCGCTGACGCTCGCCGGAGCCCTCGACCGGTTCGCCGGCGAACTGCGCCAGCGCGGCGAAGCGAGCCGTGTCGTCGATCCGGTCGATGACGACCCGCTGCTGTTCGGCGGCGGCCACCCGTACGGCCAGCGGGAATCCGAGGGCGAGCAGCACGGCGGCCATCAGGACGATGAGCAGGGGGAGCAGGCGGGTGCGCACCGGGCCGTACGTCCTCAGGCCGACGGCGGGACGAGCCGGTAGCCGACGCCCCGCACGGTCTCGATCAGGGCGGGCAGCCGCAGCTTGGAGCGCAGCGAGGCCACGTGCACCTCGAGCGTGCGCCCCGTGCCCTCCCAGCTGGTACGCCACACCTCGCTGATGATCTGCTCCCGGCGGAAGACCACGCCGGGGCGCTGGGCGAGCAGCGCGAGCAGGTCGAACTCCTTGCGGGTGAGCTGGACCTCCTGGCCGTCGACACTGACCCTGCGGGTGGGCAGCTCGATGTGGACGGGGCCGAGCCGCAGGGCCGCGAGCGGGGTAGGCCCGGTGTCCTCACCGGACTGCCCGCGCCGGGCGACGGCGTGGATGCGGGCGAGCAGCTCCCCGGTGTCGTACGGCTTGACGACGTAGTCGTCCGCGCCGAGGTTGAGCCCGTGGATCCGCGAGCGCACGTCGGCGCGCGCGGTCACCATGATCACCGGGATCGCGGAGCGCTTGCGGATCTTCCCGCACACCTCGTAGCCGTCCTGGTCCGGCAGCCCGAGATCCAGGAGGACGACCGAGAACGGCTCCTTCTCGGCGGGCAGCAGCGCCTGCAGGGCCTCCTCGCCACTGCGGGCGTGGACGACCTGGAAGCCGTGACGCGCGAGCACGGCGGACAGGGCCGCCGCGACGTGGTCGTCGTCCTCGACGAGCAGCAGTCTCATGGCCCCCCTTTCCGCTCAGGTTTTTCCGGCACGGTCGAAAACTACGCGGGACGCCCCACGGGCACTCCACCCGGCGCATTCTCGCGCATCGCGGCGGGCGCGCGGTTCCGTACCAGGGCATCCACTCCGATGACGGGCACGCCAGTCAAGCCCCTGCCCGTTACCAGCGGGTTTCCGTTATGCACCCGGTACGCCACCGGGGGCCTCCGAGCGCCCCGTTCACACGGAGTGTCCGGTTGCGGCCGGATCGTTATGCTCAATTTCCGCTCAGATGTAATGACGCTGATCGCACTGCGTCACTAGGGTCCTTCCCTAACCGAGGAGGACGGAGCAAAAAGCCGATGAGCGGAGTTTCAGTGACCAAGGCCGCCGAGGATGCCGCGCCCGCGGGAGACGACCTTGTCGTACTGAGCGACGTCAACAAGCACTTCGGCGCGCTGCATGTGCTCCAGGACATCGACCTGACCATCGCCCGTGGCGAGGTCGTCGTCGTCATCGGGCCCTCCGGGTCCGGGAAGTCCACGCTGTGCCGCACGATCAACCGCTTGGAGACGATCGACTCGGGCGCGATCACGATCGACGGCAAGCCGCTGCCCCAGGAGGGCAAGGAGCTGGCCAGGCTGCGTGCCGATGTCGGCATGGTCTTCCAGTCATTCAATCTCTTCGCGCACAAGACGGTGCTCGAGAACGTGATGCTGGGCCAGCTCAAGGTCCGCAAGGCCGACAAGGCGGTCGCCGAGAAGAAGGCACGCGCGCTGCTCGACCGGGTGGGCGTGGCCACGCAGGCCGACAAGTACCCCGCACAGCTCTCCGGCGGCCAGCAGCAACGCGTCGCCATCGCACGGGCACTGGCCATGGACCCCAAGGTCATGCTGTTCGACGAGCCGACGTCCGCGCTCGACCCGGAAATGATCAACGAGGTGCTGGAGGTCATGCAGCAGCTCGCCCGGGACGGGATGACCATGGTCGTCGTCACCCACGAGATGGGCTTCGCCAGGTCGGCGGCGAACCGGGTCGTCTTCATGGCGGACGGGAAGATCGTCGAAGAGGCGGTGCCCGACCAGTTCTTCAGCAACCCGCGCAGCGACCGGGCCAAGGACTTCCTGTCGAAGATCCTGCACCACTGACCCGCACGACTGCCGTCCGGACCAGCTGATCACTCACATCGCGTCAACCCCAGGGAATTCCACCATGCAGCTTCGCAAGGTCACCGCCGCCTCGGCCGCCGTTCTCGCGCTCGCCCTCACCGCCACCGCCTGTGGCTCCGGTGACAAGGACGACGCCTCGGGTCCGGGCGGGAAGATCACGATCGGCATCAAGATCGACCAGCCCGGTCTCGGCCTGAAGACGCCGGACGGCAAGTTCGCCGGCTTCGACGTCGACGTGGCCACGTACGTGGCCAAGGAGCTCGGCTACGACGCCAAGAACATCGAGTTCGTCGAGACCAAGAGCGCCGACCGCGAGACGGCCATCGAGCGCGGTGACGTCAAGTTCATCGCCGCGACGTACTCCATCAACGACGAGCGCCTGCAGAAGGTCGACTTCGCGGGTCCGTACCTCCTCGCACACCAGGACGTCCTCGTCCGGGCCGACGACGACTCCATCAAGACGCCCGCGGACCTGAACGACAAGAAGCTCTGCTCGGTCACCGGTTCGACGTCGGCGAAGAACGTCAAGGAGAAGCTGGCCCCCAAGGCCAAGCTGCAGAACTACGGCGGCTACTCCGAGTGCCTCACCGGCCTGGAGAACAAGGCCGTCGACGCCCTCACCACGGACGACTCCATCCTCGCCGGATACGCGGCGCAGGACGCCCACAAGGGCAAGTTCAAGCTGGCCGGCTTCAAGATGACCAACGAGAACTACGGCATCGGCCTGAAGAAGGGCGACGCCGACCTGAAGAAGAAGATCGACGCCGCGCTCACCAAGATGGTCTCGGACGGCTCCTGGGACAAGGCGGTGGAGACCAACTTCGGTCCCGCCAACTACAAGAACGAGAAGGCGCCGAAGATCGGCGACGTCGTCAAGTAGGGCCCTGTCACAAGGCGGTCCGAAACCGGTCCGCGATGAGGTGCGCCGCCGCCGGGGCGGCGCACCGAGCCCTCCCCACACCTGGAAGCACGGGAGATCGTGTTCGACTTTCTTGAAGGTTACGACCTACTGGGGGCCTTCTGGGTGACGGTGAAACTCACCGTCTACTCCGCCCTCGGTTCCCTCATATGGGGAACGCTGCTGGCCGGTATGCGGGTCGGCCCGGTCCCCCTGATGCGCGGATTCGGTACCGCCTACGTCAACACCGTCCGCAACATCCCCCTGACCGTCATCATCGTCTTCTCCTCGCTGGGCCTCTTCCAGACCCTGCAGATCACCCTCGCGGGCGGTGACGACTTCGACGTCGTCAACTTCCGGCTCGCGGTCCTCTCGCTGTCCCTGTACACCGCCGCCTTCGTCTGCGAGGCGTTGCGCTCGGGCATCAACACGGTGCCCGCGGGCCAGGCCGAGGCGGCACGGGCACTCGGGCTGAGCTTCACGCAGGTGCTGCGGCTGATCATCCTCCCGCAGGCCTTCCGCTCGGTCGTGAACCCCCTGGCCAACGTGCTGATCGCGCTGACCAAGAACACCACCGTCGCCGCGGCGATCGGCGTGGTCGAAGCGGCGTACCTGATGAAGGACATGATCGAAGCGGAGGCGCAACTCATGCTGATCTCCGCGACCTTCGCGTTCGGATTCATCTGCCTCACCCTTCCGACCGGGCTCCTCCTCGGCTGGGTGAGCAAGAAGGTGGCGGTGAAGCGATGACGACCTCCGTCCTCTTCGACGCTCAGGGACCCCGCGCCAAGCGGCGCAACATCCTCTACACGGTCGTCTTCCTCGCGGTCCTCGTGGCCGTGGGCTGGTGGGTCTACACCAGCCTCGACGAGAAGCACCAGCTCGACTGGGTCAAGTGGGAGCCGTTCTTCACGAGCTCCCAGCCGTGGGTGACGTACCTCTGGCCGGGGCTCCAGAACACGCTCAAGGCCGCGTTCTTCGCCCTCCTGATCGCCCTGCCGCTCGGTGCGCTCTTCGGTATCGGCCGGCTCTCCGACCACCGGTGGGTCCGGATGCCGTCCGGCGTCGTCGTGGAGTTCTTCCGCGCCATCCCCGTCCTGATCCTGATGATCACGGCGAACGCCGCCTACTCGGAGTTCACCGACATCGCCAGCGACGTGCGCCCGCTGTACGCCGTCGTCACGGGCCTCGTGCTGTACAACGCCTCGGTCCTCGCCGAGATCGTGCGGGCCGGGATCCTGTCGCTCCCGCAGGGACAGACCGACGCCGCCAAGGCGATCGGCATGCGCAAGGGCCAGACCATGCGGTTCGTCCTCCTGCCGCAGTCGGTGACGGCCATGCTGCCCGCGATCGTCAGCCAGATCGTGGTCATCGTGAAGGACACCGCCCTCGGCGGCGCGGTCCTCACCTTCCCCGAGCTGCTCGCGTCGGTCCGCCCGATGAGCGCGAACTACGGCGCCAACACCATCGCGTGCTTCACCGTCATCGCGGTGATCTTCATCGCGCTCAACTTCACCATCACCACGTTCGCGAGCTGGCTCGAAGGCAGGCTGCGGCGAGGGAAGAAGAGCACCGGCGCGGCGGTCGGCGGCGGGCCCGACGAGGGCCTCGAGACGGTCGGCACGCCGAAGCTCGTGATCGAGGACGGGCGCGCCACCTGACGGACCGTCGGCAGTGTGACGCACGGGGGGCGCCGGCGTGTCCGCCGCGCCCCCCGCCACGCGCCACTGTCACTTGACGCAAGCACCGGCAGTAGGTTGCATACGTTCTGTGATCGCGCCCCGAACGTCCGCCGCCGCACCCCTCGTCCCCCTGTCGATGTCGACCGCCGGCGCCGGAGGGCTCGCACCGTGGACCCGGTGATCGTCGTCGGCGCCGGACCGGTCGGACTGGCGCTGTCACTCGCCCTCGCGGCCCAGGGTGTCCCCTCGATCGTCCTCGACGAGGGACCAGGGAAGGACGAGCCGCGCCCGGCACGCACCGTCGTGCTGCGCGAGGACACCGCCGATCTCGCGGTCCGGCTCGGGTGCGCGGCCCTGTACGACGAGGGGCTGCGCTGGACCGGCTGGCGGTCCGTGCGCCGCAGGCAGCTGGTGCGGGCCGTCCCGCTGGGCGAGGAGGAGGGGGAGGGCGTCCCCCTGCCCGCTCCCCTCCACGTACCCCAGCACGTCCTGACCGGGGAGCTGCGGGCGGCGGTCGCTGCGCACTCCCTCGTACGCCTGGTGCCGTTGAGCCGGATCGACACGCTGGAGCAGGACGCCGGCGGGATCACGGTGCACACCAGGGGGCCCGGTTCCACGTGGTGGCGCGGCAGTTACCTGGTGGGCTGCGACGGCGCCAGGTCCACCGTGCGCAAGCTGCTGGACATCCGTTTCCCCGGCCGTACGGCGGTGGAACGGCACGCCGTCGCCGCGCTCCGCGCCGAACTGCCGTGGCCCGGCGAGGCCGTCCTGCACCGCTCCCCGCCGTGGCGCACGGGTGGCGCCGAGGTCACCGCGCGCCCGCTGCCCCGCGGTGTGTGGCGGCTGGACTGGCTCCTCCCGCCCCGTGGCGAACTCGTCACCCCCGACGCCCTGATCACCCGGGTCCGCGACACACTGGCGGGCTGGTGCGGCGAGACCCCCGCCTACGAACTGCTGGACACCGGTGTGTACACGCTGCACCACCGGCTGGCCCGGCGGTGGCGGGTGAAGCGGGCCTTCCTGGCCGGGGACGCCGCCCACCTGCTGGGGGCGCTCGGCACCCAGGGCCTGGACGAAGGACTGCGGGACGCCGAGAACCTCGCCTGGAAGCTTGCGCAGGCCTGGCACCACGGCGCCTCGGAACTCGTGCTCGACAGCTACCAGACGGAGCGCCGGGCCGCGGTCGCCTCCCGGCTGCGCGCCGCCGACCAGTCGCTGCCGATACTGCGGGGCGGCGCCGGCCTGCGCGCGCTCGTCCCCGGAAACGCTCGCGGGCACGACACCCTGCTGGCCGACGGGCACCTGGGGTGCGGTCCCCTGGGCGCGCCCCCTTCGTACACGCACTCCCCCCTCTCACCCCCGCACACCGAAGCGCACACCCCCGTAAGCACGCCCCCGGGCGCGCCGGTCACGGACGTCCGGGTGACGGCGCCCGACGGCACCACGGTCCGGCTGCGCGAGCGGCTCGGACGGGGGAACCTGCTCGTGATCCTGGTCGCCCCCGGCACCGGCGTGTGGGACCGGCGGCACTGGCTGACCGCCGGCGTCATGCCCAGGCTCGCCGAGGCGGTGGACGCGCTGCCGGGGAAGGCCGAGCTGCTGCTGACGGAGAGCTACCCGGGGGCGACGGCCCACACGGTGCTGCTGGTCAGGCCGGACGGTCACCTGGTGGCCGCCTTCGGCGGGGTCCGGCCGGCCGAGCTGCTGGTGGCGGCAACCGCCGCCCGCGGGGGCGCCGCGGACACGCCGGGCGGACACGACGCATCCGAACCCCCGGACCCCGGCCCGCCGACGGACGTCGATTGACCGCCGCAGGCACACATGGTGTACTCCAGATCATGACCGACACCGACGTGCGCCTGTGGCGGAGGGTCCACATGGACCTCGTCCGCTACGCGGGCTGCGTGTGTCGCCCCTCCTGCTGACTCGCCTGTTCCGCACGACGTGCTGTCCCCACGCACGGCCGTGCCCTCCCGCGAACTCTCAGGACGGTCCTCGTGTCGACCCCCACTTCCCCGCGCACGCCCACGCCCGCGCCCGCGCCCGCAACAGACGCTCCCACCGACTTCGCCGACTCCCCCACCGGCACCCGCCGACCCGGTGCTTCCGGGCCCACGGCTGCGGAACTGCTCGACTTCGTCCGCAGGACCGCGGACGACGCCGCTCTCATCGCCTCGCTCCCCCTCGACCCCGAGGGCCGCACCTGGCTCCGGCTGGAGGGCCCCGGCGGGAGTGAGGCGTGGCTGATCGGCTGGCCACCCGGCACGGGCACCGGCTGGCACGACCACGCGGACTCCGTCGGCGCCTTCACCGTCGCCTCCGGCGCCCTGCGGGAACACGCACTGGCCGCCCGGCTGCCCACGGAAGGCTGGCGGACCCTCGAACTGAGTGAGGGCATCGACCGGATCCGGTTGCTCACCACCGGACGGGGCAGGGCGTTCGGACGGCACCACGTGCACGAGGTGCTCAACGAGTCCGAACGGGAACACGCCGTCTCCGTGCACGCCTACTACCCGCCCCTGCCGCGGATCCGCCGGTTCAGCCGCACCGGCGACGTCCTCCGCCTGGAGCAGACCGAGGGTCCGGAGGACTGGCAGTGAGCGGGGCGTACGAGGACCCCGCGGTGCGGCCGGTGGGCATCGACGAGCTGCTGGAACGCGTCCGGGCGGGGTACGAGCGGATCGGTCCGCAGCAGGCCGCCGCGGCGGCGGCCGGGGGTGCCCTGCTGGTCGACATCCGGTACGCCGCCCTGCGGGAGAGGGACGGCCTGATCCCCGGTGCCCTGGTCATCGAGCGGAACGAGCTGGAGTGGCGCCTCGACCCGCTGGGGAGCCACCGTGCGCCGGAGGCGGTGAGCCACGATCTCCCGGTCGTCATCCTCTGCAACGAGGGTTACGCGTCGAGCCTCGCCGTCGAGTCCCTGCGCCGGCTGGGCCTGCGCAGGGCCACCGACCTGATAGGCGGCTTCCAGGCCTGGCGTGCGGCCGGCCTGCCGGTCTCCCTTCCCGTGTCCCGTAGGGCCGAATGACCGCCTGACACACCCGAACGCCGCTCCCCGGTGGAGCGATCACCTCGCGCGACCGACATTCACCTCATCACTGAGGACCGGAATGTACGGAGATGTCGCGTCGATGGAACGTGTTCGCCCCACCCCTGACCAGCTCGATGCCCATGCCTCACGGCTTCATGACTCGGAGGTCTGGCAGCAGATCGTCACGGGGTGGGGACGGACCGCCTCCGAGCCGGCGCTCCCCGCACCCGCCGCCGTGCCCGTCCTCCCCGCACCCGCGCTGCCCGCTCCCCTGCCGACGCCCGTACATGCCGAGGAAGCGGGTCCGGGTGACGCGAGCGACCCGGGCGACTGGCGGGACCTGCTGTCCGTGCCCGTCGACCGGCTCATCGACGACTCGCTGCGGGCGCTTCCCGCCCGGCCGCCCCGTGAGCGGCCGCTCCCCGGGCGCCTGGGCGCGGTGCTTCCCGAACGCCTGCACGCCTGGCGCCGCATCGGGCAGCCCGACGTGCCGCCCTCCACCCATCTCGCCTACGCGCGCCTGGTCCTGACCGAGTGGGGATGGCAGAACACGCCGTACCGCCTGCGCAACGTCCGGGGCGCCCGCTGCCTCTGCGGGGCGATGCTGACCGCTCACAGGCTGGGCTACGGTTCCCTCGAGACCGTGGACCGGGCCGGCGCCTGGCTGATCACCGAACTGCGTGCACAGGGTTGGAACGACCTCATCGGCCCCTGGAACCGCCGGCCCGGGCGCACCGCGTCCGACGCGCTGTCCCTGATCGACGCCACGATCCGGCGGGCATCGCTGGCCGGGCAGTGAGGCCGCCCGCCCGCCGGTCAACCGTCTGCCGGTCACCCACCTGCCTACCGATTGACCGCCTGCCGGTCACCCACCTGCCGCTCGCGTGCGGGACGGACCGGGGCAACGCCGACGGGGAAGCCTCGAGTGGGCGAGTGCGGCGGTGTGAAGCTCGCTGGGCGCGGACGGCCCGGGCCGTGCGCCGCTCGTCACCGCGGCGGCCCCCTCCTCCCCCGCCGTGCTCGCGGCACCCGGCCCCTCGCTCCCGGCTCCCCTTCGCTCCCCGATCAGACCGGCTCGTCCAGTCCCTCCGTGTCCTCGCCCTCCGCCTCGAGCGCCTGGCGCACGACCCGCAACGCCATGCCCTCGCCGTACCCCTTGCGCGCGAGCATGCCGGCCAGCCTGCGCAGCCGTTTGTCGCGGTCGAGACCGCGAGTGGAGCGGAGCTTGCGACCGACGAGCTCCCTGGCGGTC
Source organism: Streptomyces sp. NPDC005899 (assembly GCF_040629645.1). Taxonomy (NCBI): domain Bacteria; kingdom Bacillati; phylum Actinomycetota; class Actinomycetes; order Kitasatosporales; family Streptomycetaceae; genus Streptomyces; species Streptomyces sp. NPDC005899. Next base: position 28,163 of record NZ_JBEXWB010000041.1, read on the forward strand.
TCCTCCTCCTGCTCCGGATCCAGCTGCCCGACGGCCTCGTCGATCACAGCGGAATCCACACCCTTCGTCCGCAGCTCGCGGACCAGGGCGCGGCGTGCCAGCCCTCTGCCGTGGTGCCGGGACTCGACCCAGGCGTCCGCGAACGCCGCGTCGTCGATCAGCCCGACGTCCTCGAACCTCGACAACACCTCTTCCGCCGCCTCGTCGGGGATCTCCCGTTTGCGCAGGGCGTCGGCGAGTTGCTTACGGGTGCGTGGCGTTCCGGTCAGCAACCGCAGGCAGACCGCGCGCGCCTGCTCCACCGGATCGCGCGGTTCCCCCTTCCCGCCCCTCGCCGGGGAGGGGGAACCGCTGTCTCTGGAACGGGAGCGGGCGCGACGGCCCACCCCCTCGCCGAATCCGGCCCCCGGAGTGGATCCCGGGGAACCGTCGGTGGACTCTGCGGTGAATTCGGCACCGGGGCCCGCACCCGCTTCGGCGCCCGGCCACTCCGTACGACGGGTCACGGCCTAGCTCTTGGCCGCCGCGGTCTTGGCGGGCTTGGCCTTCGCCGCGGGAGCGGGCACCGACTTCGCCGCCCCGTCCGCCGCCACCGCGCCAGGCGCGGTGGCCGGGTCCGCGGTGACTTCCGCCGCCGGGTCCTCCGGACGGACGCCGACACCCAGCTTCTCCAGGATCTTCTTCTCGATCTCGTTGGCGAGGTCGGGGTTGTCCTTGAGGAAGTTGCGGGCGTTCTCCTTGCCCTGGCCGAGCTGGTCGCCCTCGTAGGTGTACCAGGCGCCGGCCTTGCGGACGAAGCCGTGCTCCACGCCCATGTCGATCAGCCCGCCCTCACGGCTGATGCCCTGGCCGTAGAGGATGTCGAACTCGGCCTGCTTGAACGGCGGCGCGACCTTGTTCTTGACGACCTTGACCCGCGTGCGGTTACCGACGGCGTCCGTGCCGTCCTTGAGCGTCTCGATCCGCCGGATGTCCAGCCGCACCGAGGCGTAGAACTTCAGTGCCCGGCCACCCGTCGTGGTCTCCGGCGAACCGAACATCACGCCGATCTTCTCGCGGAGCTGGTTGATGAAGATCGCGGTGGTCTTGGACTGGTTGAGCGCGCTGGTGATCTTACGGAGCGCCTGGCTCATCAGGCGGGCCTGCAGACCCACGTGCGAGTCGCCCATCTCGCCCTCGATCTCCGCACGGGGCACCAGGGCCGCGACGGAGTCGATCACGATCAGGTCCAGCGCACCGGAGCGGACCAGCATGTCCACGATCTCCAGGGCCTGCTCACCGTTGTCCGGCTGCGAGAGGATCAGGTTGTCGATGTCGACACCGAGCTTCTTCGCGTACTCGGGGTCGAGGGCGTGCTCCGCGTCGATGAACGCCACCGAGCCGCCGAGCTTCTGCGCGTTCGCCACGGCGTGCAGCGTCAGCGTCGTCTTGCCGGAGGACTCCGGTCCGTACACCTCCACCACGCGGCCGCGCGGCAGGCCGCCTACGCCGAGCGCGACGTCGAGCGCGGTGGACCCGGTGGGGATCACCTCGATCGGCTCGTTCGGCCGCTCGCCGAGGCGCATCACCGCACCCTTGCCGAATTGCCGTTCAATCTGTGCGAGCGCGGCGTCCAGCGCCTTCTCGCGGTCGGTTCCTGCCATGGGTTCCACCCGATTTGCTTGAGTCGATCGCTTCACGTCTCAGACGCTAACCCCTGCCACTGACAATGGGCCTCGGCGTCCTCCCGGCCTGTGGACAACTCCACGGCCGAGCCCGGGAAACCCCGGCCGGAACACCCATATGAATGGATGTTCGATTTCAGTGTCAAGCGGACCACGCCGATCCCCGGGCGCACCGCGCATCACTCCAGCCGGTACCGCCGCACGGCGTCGAACCGCTCCGCTCGGCCGCGAGGGCCATGACGGCCGGTCGCAGGCGGGGCGGCGGGGCGTGATGAACCCATGCTACGTACGGGTCCCCTACAGCACGATCAGACCGATCAGACCGATTGATCCGGAAAGTTCCCTTTGCCGGACGGCCCGCGGGCCGGCCACATTTCCGGCGTACAGCCCGGCGCGGC
>NZ_JBEXWB010000042.1:0-30104 GCF_040629645.1 Streptomyces sp. NPDC005899
GCCACCTCACCGTGCGCGGCGGGTGGCGGCAGGCGCCGTGGGGCCCGGGCCGCCCTGGGCGGGCCGCCCTCGGGAAACAGGCCCGCGGACCGGCAACCGGTGATCCGCGGCTCCGCCCCCCGCCGTCGTCTACGCCGCCCCCGCTCCCGTGAGCGACCGGACCTCCGTCTCGGCGTGCTTGCCCGCGTCCGGCGTCCCGGCGGACGTCACGGTGCCGATCCATCCTGCGAGGAACCCGGCGGGAATGGACACCAGACCCGGGTTCTCCAAGGGGAAGAGCTGGAAATCCACTCCCGGGAAGAGGGCGGACGGCGCACCCGAGACGACCGGCGACAGCAGAACGAGAAGGACGGCGGGGATCAGACCGCCGTACACGGCCCAGACCGCCCCCCGCGTGGTGAAGTTCCGCCAGAACAGCGAGTACAGCAGGGCGGGGAGGTTGGCCGACGCCGCGACGGCGAAGGCCAGTCCCACCAGGAAGGCGACGTTGAGGTCCTGGGCGAGGAGGCCCAGTGCGATCGCGACCACTCCCACGCCCGCGGCCGCCACCCTGGCCACACCCACCTCGCTGCGCTGCCTCGCCCCCGGGCGCCGCAGTGAGGCGTAGAGGTCATGGGCGACGGAGGCGGAGGAGGCGAGGGTGATACCCGCGACGACGGCCAGGATCGTCGCGAAGGCGACGGCGGCGACGACCGCGAACAGAACCGTCCCGCCCGTGGACCCCTCCCCTCCGCCCAGTTCGAGCGCCAGTAGCGGAACGGCCGTGTTGCCGGAGGCGTTGGACGCCCGGACCTCGGCGGATCCGACCAGCGCGGCCGCTCCGAACCCCAGCACGATCGTCATCAGGTAGAAGCCGCCGATGAGCCCGATGGACCAGACGACGGACCTCCGGGCGGCCCGGGCGGTGGGCACGGTGTAGAAGCGCGACAGGATGTGCGGCAGGCCCGCCGTGCCGAGCACCAGCGCCAGCCCCAGGCTGATGAAGTCCAGACGCGCAGTCCAGTCCCCGCCGTAGCGGAGGCCCGGGGAGAGGAACCTCTCGCCGTGGCCGCTGCGTCCGGCCGCGGAGTCGAGGAGGGCGTTGACGTCGCCGTGGAAGCGCACGAGCACGAGCACGGTGAGCGCCACGGCGCCCGCCATCAGCAGGACGGCCTTCACGACCTGGATCCACGTGGTGGCCCGCATCCCGCCGAGGGACACGTAGACCACCATGAGCGCCCCGACGCCGACCACGGTCCAGGACCTCGCGGTGTCACCGGTGCCACCGAGCAGCAGCGCGACCAGGCTGCCCGCTCCCACCATCTGGGCCACCAGGTACAGCACGGAGACGGTGACCGACGAGATGCCCACGGCGGTGCGTACCGGGCGCTCGGCCATGCGTGCCGCGACGACGTCGGCCAACGTGAACCGCCCGCAGTTGCGCACCAGTTCGGCCACGAGGAGCAGGACGACGAGCCAGGCGACGAGGAAGCCGACCGAGTAGAGCATGCCGTCGTAACCGAAGAGCGCGATGAGTCCCGAGATGCCGAGGAACGACGCGGCGGACATGTAGTCGCCCGCGATGGCGAATCCGTTCTCCAGGGGGGAGAACAGCCGCCCGCCCGCGTAGAACTCCTCCGCGGAACCCTGCCTGTTCCGGCTCACCCACGTGGTGATACCCAGGGTCACTGCGACGAACGCGCCGAACAGGAGGAGCGCCAGCGACTGGTGGTCCCCGATCACCGCTCGACCCCTCTCGTCATCTCCTGGGTGTCCCAGCGCAGTTCGAGCGCGGCCCGGTCCCGGTGCAGGCGGGCGTGGCGCGCGTAGGCCCAGGTGAGCAGGAAGGTGCTGAGGAACTGCCCCAGGCCCGCGACCATCGCCACGTTGAGGGCCCCCGCGACAGGGCGCGACATCAGGCCGGGAGCCGTGGTGGCCGCGACGACGTAGGCGAGGTACCAGAGGAGGAAGGCGACCGCCGCCGGGATCACGAACCGCCGGTAGCGGCGGCGCACCTCGCGGAACGCGGGACTGCGCTGGACCTCCAGGTAGACGTCGGCAGCGGTGTGGCCGCGCTCCGCCGCGGGCCAGGCCCCGGCGTCGGCCGGGACGGGCCCGGGGCCGCCCGGCTCACCCCACCCTTGGGCCGGCGCGTCGTACCAGGGGTCGTCGAGCCGCATCCGTGCGGCGTCCGGCCCTGCTTCCTTGTCCACCCGAACAACTCCCTTGTCCGCAGGCCTCTCCGGCCGCGTAGCCAAGAATGGGCAGACTGGGCGGATCTCGGGCAGTTCATTCGCCTGGCTTCACCATTTCAGGTGAAGGTTGCCCAGGGCGGCCGTGCGAGGACCCGGCCGTACGCGTAGCGCACTACGTGCCTTCCGCCGCGTGCGCCTGTCCTGCGGAGGGGATCGTCGATGTGCGTGTACACGTCGCCCACGCGATGTGCGGGATGCGCGCGATCTCCGTGGCGGGCAGGTCCTCGGTGATCACGATCGGCCGCCCGACCACGGTTTCGAGGCCGCTTCCGGGACCCCCGGTCGGGCGCACTTTCCTGGACGGCCGGCCCGTCCGCGTACCGGCGGCGCCACACGCGCCCCTTCCACCCGCACCGTCACGCACAGCGACGAGCAACGGGGCGCCGGGCAGCCGGGCAGCCGGGCAGCACCCACGGCGCTTCCCGTCGCGACGGAGCAGTGGCGCACGGCGACGAGCACGGCACCCGTGACGACGGCCACCGGGACACCGAGGACCCCTGACAAAGCGGTCCCCGGGCGGCGGAGCGGTGCGACGCCGTCGACGCCACGGAGGGATGGAGATCAGCGGATCGGCTCACGGGCCGCCCGCGGGTGGAGGCTACAGCTCCACCCGCGGGCGGAGACGTCAGACGTCGATGCGTGAGCGGTCCAGCGTGGCCGCGGAGCTGGTGATGAACTCCTTACGGGGCGCGACCTCGTTGCCCATGAGGAGGTCGAACACCTGCTCGGAGGATTCGAGGTCACCGATGTTGATCCGCCGCAGGGTGCGGTGGCGCGGGTCCATCGTCGTCTCCGCCAGCTGGTCCGCGTCCATCTCGCCCAGGCCCTTGTAGCGCTGGATCGAGTCCTTGAAGCGGATGTTCTTCCGCTGGAACTCCAGCAGGGTCTGGCGCAGCTCGTTGTCGGAGTAGGTGTAGACGTACTTGTCCTGGCCCTTCTTGGGCTGGACCAGCTCGATGCGGTGCAGCGGGGGCACGGCGGCGAAGACCCGCCCCGCCTCGACCATCGGCCGCATGTACCGCTGGAAGAGCGTCAGCAGCAGGATGCGGATGTGCGCGCCGTCCACGTCGGCGTCCACCAGCAGCACGATCTTGCCGTACCGCGCGGCGTCGATGTCGAAGGTGCGGCCGGACCCCGCCCCTATGACCTGGATGATCGCCCCGCACTCGGCGTTCTTGAGCATGTCCGAGACCGAGGCCTTCTGGACGTTGAGGATCTTGCCCCGGATCGGCAGCAGCGCCTGGAACTCGCTGTTCCGGGCCAGCTTCGCCGTACCCAGCGCGGAGTCGCCCTCCACGATGAAGAGCTCGCTGCGCTCCACGTCGTCGCTACGGCAGTCCGCGAGCTTGGCGGGCAGCGAGGAGGACTCGAGCGCGGTCTTGCGACGCTGCGCGTCCTTGTGCTGGCGGGCCGCGATCCGGGTGCGCGCCGCGGCGACCGCCTTGTCCAGCACGGCCCTGGCCTGGGCCTTCGCGTCACGCTTGGTGGAGGTCAGGAACGCCTTCAGCTCCTTGGCGACGACGTTGGCCACGATGCGGTTGGCCGCCGACGTGCCCAGGACCTCCTTGGTCTGGCCCTCGAACTGCGGCTCCGCCAGCCGCACGGTCACGACCGCGGTGAGGCCTTCCAGGGCGTCGTCCTTGACGATGTCGTCCTCGGCGACGCGGAGCAGCTTGGCGGAGCGCAGCGCCTCGTTGACGGTCTTCGTGAGCGAGCGCTCGAAACCGGACACATGGGTGCCGCCCTTGGGGGTGGCGATGATGTTGACGAACGACCGGACCGTCGTGTCGTACCCGGTGCCCCAGCGCAACGCGATGTCGACGCCCAGTTCCCGGGTGACCTCGGTCGCCGTCATGTGGCCCCGGTCGTCCAGGACCGGCACGGTCTCCTTGAAGGTCCCCGTCCCGGTCAGGCGCTGGACGTCGCAGACGGCCTTGTCCTGCGCGAGGTACTCGCAGAACTCGCTGATGCCCCCGTCGAAGCGGAAGGTCTCCTCGGTCTTGCCCTCGCCGTCGATGCCGCGCTCGTCGCGCACCACGATGGTCAGGCCCGGCACGAGGAAAGCCGTCTGGCGGGCGCGCTGGTAGAGGGTATCCAGATTGAGCTTGGCGTCCTTGAGGAAGATCTGCCGGTCCGCCCAGAACCGCACCCGCGTGCCCGTACGCGTCTTGGGCACCCTCTTCCCCTTGCGCAGGCCGTTGGCCGGGTCGAAGGGGCTGTCCGGTCCCTGCTCCGTGAACATGCCCGGGACGCCGCGCCGGAAACTGATCGCGTGAGTGGCGCCGTTGCGGTCCACCTCGACGTCCAGTCGCGCGGAGAGCGCGTTCACGACCGAGGCGCCGACGCCGTGGAGCCCGCCGGAGGCCGCGTAGGAGCCGCCGCCGAACTTCCCGCCGGCGTGCAGCTTGGTCATGACGACCTCGACGCCGGAGAGGCCCGTCTTGGGCTCCACGTCGACCGGGATGCCCCGGCCGTTGTCGCGGACCTCGACGGAGGAGTCGTCGTGCAGGATCACCTCGATCGCGTCGCAGTGGCCTCCGAGTGCTTCGTCGACGGAGTTGTCGATGATCTCCCAGAGGCAGTGCATGAGGCCCCGGCTGTCCGTGGACCCGATGTACATGCCGGGCCGCTTGCGGACCGCTTCGAGCCCCTCCAGCACGAGAAGATGCCGCGCGGTGTAGTTGGAGCTGTCCCTGTCTGAGCCGCCTGCTCCGGTCAGCAGCGCAGTGGACGGCACGGAATCGGCGGTCACGCGGTTCGCTCCTCGCTGAATTTCAAGTGGGGCCCAGTCGGTGGCGGGCTCGGCCTCGGTAGCCGCTGAGAGCCTACCGATGCCTGGTAGAGCGGTTGTGACGCCACCCAGGGGGGAATCCTTATGCTAGTCCAGCCTCGCATGGACGTTCGATCACTCGTTGAGGTGACGTGCACATCACGTTCCCTTCGACGCATGAACCATTTAGGCTCCGGGCACGTCCTCATGAACAACCGGCAAGCCAGCCGGCGGACCGTCCCCCCGGAAGCAAGTCCCACACAAGCAACGCGAAACCGTAGCGCTACGCAATACGGCACATTCGCCGCCAACCGGCAACAGACAGCCATCCTGAGAAGAAGTTTCGAATAAAAGCCACGAGCGGGAACGTTTTCGGCCTGGTTGGATGTTGACCCTGGTACGACAGCTCGTCGAGCTAGAGAAGAGGCGACGTGACTACTGTTCTGACCCCCGCGAGCCCGCTGACCGCAGCAGACCGCTGTGACCGTTGCGGCGCCCAGGCCTATCTGCGCGTCGTCCTGATCAGTGGCGGTGAACTGCTCTTCTGCGCCCACCACGGGCGCAAGTTCGAGCCGGAACTCAAGAAGATCGCCGCGGAAATACAGGATGAGACGGATCGGCTCACAGCCGTGCAGGCCGCTGCCGCCGACGAGGAGCACTGACACCTCGCATCCACGACGAGCCAGGGTTCGGTCCAGCACACCGGCCGACGGGCGGTCTCCCATGGGGAGGCCGCCCGTTCTCGTCGTCCTTCGAGCGGTGCTCGGCGGACCGGGGATCCCTACGCGGCACCCGACGGGGACGACCGCGCGGCGGGACCCCGCTCAGTTCCGGGCGGCCATCCACCGGATCGCCGCGGAGACGCGGGTGTACACCCCGGGAGCGGTCGGGCTCCCGCAGCCGTTGCCCCACGACACCAGCCCCACGAGCCGCCCACGGGCCACCAGCGGCCCTCCGCTGTCCCCCTGGCACGCGTCGCGCCCTCCCGCCGCCTTTCCGGCGCAGAGCATCGCCGAGGCGTCGTACGCCCCCCTCGGGCCGCCGGGGTACGCGCGGGAGCAGTCGCCGTTACTGAGCACGTCCACGTCGGCGGCGTACAGCATCGACGCGTACGCGCCGAAGCCCGTGGTGTCCCCCCAGCCGTACACCGTCGCCGCGGTCCCCGGTGCGTAGGCCGTGTCCCCGGCGGCCGCCATCGGTATGACGCTGTCGGCCGGCAGCGGGCCGGCCAGGGTGAGGACGGCGAGATCGCCCGCGTGCGTGGCGGAGTCGTAGGCGGGGTTGACCCAGGCGGACCGGACCGGTATCTCCTGACCGCCCGGCCCGTTCAGCTCGTCCCGGCCGGCGATGACCCGCAGATCGGTCACCTGGGAGACGCCGGACCCGAGCACGTCCTCCCGCAGGCAGTGCGCGGCCGTCAGCACCGTGGCCGGCGCCACGGCCACTCCACCGCAGAACTGACCCGCCCGGGTTCCCCCGAACCGGTCACGGCTGGCCAGTGCCACGGTCCAGGGACTGGCCGCCACCGGGACGGGACGGCCACCGACGATGATGCTGTCCGCGGCGGCCGGTGCCGACGGGCCGAGGGGTATCACGGCGGTCACGGCCGCGAGTGCGGTGGTCACGGTGAGCAGGCGGGCGCCTACGCGGGGCATGGGAACTCCTGACGTCAGGTGAACGATGCCCACCCAGCGTCATCCGCGCGGATACCGGCCGCACCCGCACGCGTGACGTATCCGTGCCCGCACCGCACGCGTGACGTATCTGTGCCCGGCACCGCCCGCACGACCTGCCCGTGCCGCCCGGACGACGTCTCGTACCGCCCGCACGACGTGCCCGTGCCGCGCACACGCGTGACAGACCGGTGCCCCGGACCTGTGACAGGTCCGGGGCACCGGTCGTGTCCACTCCCCGACGTCTAGTCGAGGTAGTCGCGCAGCACCTGCGAGCGCGACGGGTGGCGCAGCTTGGACATCGTCTTGGACTCGATCTGCCGGATGCGCTCACGCGTCACGCCGTAGACCTTGCCGATCTCGTCCAGCGTCTTGGGCTGGCCGTCCGTGAGGCCGAAGCGCATCGACACCACACCGGCCTCGCGCTCGGAGAGCGTGTCGAGAACGGAGTGGAGCTGCTCCTGGAGAAGGGTGAAGCTGACCGCGTCGGCCGGGACGACCGCCTCGGAGTCCTCGATGAGGTCACCGAACTCGCTGTCCCCGTCCTCACCCAGCGGGGTGTGGAGGGAGATCGGCTCGCGGCCGTACTTCTGGACCTCGATGACCTTCTCAGGGGTCATGTCGAGCTCCTTGGCCAGCTCCTCCGGGGTGGGCTCGCGGCCCAGGTCCTGGAGCATCTGGCGCTGCACCCGCGCGAGCTTGTTGATGACCTCGACCATGTGCACCGGGATGCGGATCGTGCGGGCCTGGTCGGCCATGGCGCGGGTGATCGCCTGCCGGATCCACCAGGTGGCATACGTCGAGAACTTGTAGCCCTTGGTGTAGTCGAACTTCTCCACCGCGCGGATGAGACCGAGGTTGCCCTCCTGGATCAGGTCCAGGAAGAGCATGCCGCGGCCCGTGTAGCGCTTGGCCAGCGAGACCACGAGACGGAGGTTGGCCTCCAGCAGGTGGTTCTTGGCCCGGCGGCCGTCCTCGGCGATGATCTCCAGTTCGCGCTTGAGCTTCGGCGCGAGCTTGTCCGCGTTGGCGAGCTTGTCCTCGGCGAACAGGCCGGCCTCGATGCGCTTGGCGAGCTCGACCTCCTGCTCGGCGTTGAGGAGGGGAACCTTGCCGATCTGCTTGAGGTAGTCCTTGACCGGGTCGGCCGTGGCGCCGGCGACGGCGACCTGCTGCGCGGGCGCGTCGTCCTCGTCGTCGTCGGAGAGGACGAAGCCCTTGTTCTCGCCTTCGCCCTCCTCCTCCTCGCCCTTGCCGGCCTTCACCTCTTCGGGCGCCTCGTCACCGTCGAGGAGCTCGTCGTCCTGCTTGCCGGCCTTCTTGGCCGTGGTCTTCTTCGCCGCGGTCTTCTTCGCCACGGCCTTCTTGGCGACTGTCTTCTTGGCTGCGGCCTTCTTCGCGGGGGCGGCCACGGCAGCGTCGTCAGCCGCCGGGTCCGCGCTCTCGGCCGCCGGGGCCGCGGCGGCCGCGACGGTCCGCGTCACGGTCGTCTTGGCCGCGACCGTCTTGCTGGCGGTGCGCTTGACCGGGCTCTTCGCTGCGACGCTCTTGCGGGCGCGCTTAGGCGACTCCGCGGCACTGACCATCAGCGTCACACCCTCTTCCTCGAGGATCTGGTTGAGGCTGCGCAGAACGTTCTTCCACTGGGTTGGCGGAATCTGGTCAGCCTCGAAGGCCCGACGCACGTCATCGCCGGCGATCTGCCCATCAGCCTTTCCCCGCTCGATGAGCGCCATCACGGATGCGGACTCGGCGATCTCCGGCGGGAGCGTACGGGATGTGCTGGCCGACACGAACAACCTCTCGGAACGATGGAAACGGCTTCCGGTCCCGCCCGGGGGGCTGGAACCGACGACCGGCGGCTGGGGATGTCGCCGACGGCGCGGGCTTGGCCTCGGAACTGCACAGCGCGCTGTGCAGCTGCTGTATTCCTTCCGCGGCGGTCACCTCTTAGGTCATCGCCCTGTTCCGAGGAGTGTTACGGCCAATTCACGTGGCCCCAGTCACACCCCCGCCTGCGGCATACGGAACCAGAAGCCATATATACGTACAATTATGCCGCCGGGCCGGAGGACCCGGCGGCACGGCATCGGTGCGCACGCCCCGGCCTGCCGGGCACCGTGCGCGCGGCGAACCGCGGAGTACTCAGTGCTCGCGCGGCGCCGGGACCACTCGCTCGCCGTCGGGGTGACCGACGAGCAGTTGGCGCATCGCCGCCTCCGCGCCCGAGCAGTCCCCCGCCGCGAGCGCCGCCACGATTCGCGCGTGATGCCCGAGAGAGGTCTCTGCGGGCCGGTCGCAGCCCGTGACGGGCCCGCCGGACACGTGCAGGGCGGCCGACACGATGCCGGAAAGGTGCTCGAGCATGCGGTTACCAGCGGCCTGGATGAGCAGGGAGTGGAACTCCGCGTCCGCACGCGAGAACGTGATCGTGTCCCCCTGCCCCATCGCGTGCCCCATGATCTCGATCATCTCGCCGAGGCGTTGCTGGATGTCCTCCCGCCCCTGGCCGGCCGCCAGCCGGGCGGCGAGCGGCTCGATCGTCCATCGGAGCTCGACCAGCTCACGGCGCTGATCGTCCCGCTGGGGCCCGAAGGCCCTCCATTCGATGATGTCGGCGTCCAGAAGATTCCAGTCGCTGACCGGCCGGACACGGGTGCCCACGTTGGGCCGGGCACTGACCAGGCCCTTGGCCTCGAGAACGCGCAGGGACTCCCTCACAACGGTGCGCGAGACCTCGAAACGCTGGCCGATCTCCTCCGGCACGAGCGGCCGGTCGGCGCCGAGGTCACCGGACACGATCATCTGACCCAGTTGCTGGACCAGTTGCCCGTGGAGTCCGCGGCCGCGACTGGCCGCGCCACGTCGGCCGGCCCGCCCGAGATCGGATTCGGCACCGCCCCAAGGACGCAGCGCGGCACGCTCACCGGTCGGCGTCTCGGTGTACGGATAGCGGTCGATTTCGCCCGGATCGGCAATGCCGGAGTCGGCGGAGCGGGCGGCGGTCATCATGGTATGCGCAAGGGTACTCACGCATCCTTTGTCGGCCTGGCTCGGCCGCCCCTTGAGGTCTTTGGTGAAAAGCACACGAAAGGGTGATCAGTGCCCACCTCTCAATTGACGCGGTTTGCCCAGGAATAGCGCGTTTTCATGTCGATCACCGCACGCCGTGTTCCGGGACCCGCCCACCGATCACCAACGGGCCCTGCCTCGAAGCCCGGTGAACGCGTACGCGCAGATCAGGACCGTCAACGACAGGCAGAGCGCCAGGCCCACGGGATGGGCCACGACCCGCACGACGGCCATGGCCCACCGGTCCGCCTGGTAGGGCCACTCCAGCCATGAGAGCTCACGGAGCCGGCCGGGAAGCCCGGTGATCGAACGGGTGGACGGCTCCGCGAGCACCCGCCGCATCAGCGGAACGACCAGGACCGGTACGGCGAGCACCGCGGCGACGCCGGCGGCGGCCAGCCGGAAGACTCCGGCCGCCAGCAGCCCCGCCCAGGCGCAGCCGACCGACAGTCCCGCCCAACCGGCCGCGAGCCGGGTGGCATCCGCCGGCGTCGCCACCAAGTCGCCGCCGTAGACGAGGCGCAGCGCCTCGGCGTTCACCAGCACCGACAGCACGGCGAGCAGCAGGGCGACACCGGCGGAGACGACCAGCTTGGCGAACAGCAGGCCCAGGCGCCGGGGCACCGTCCCCCGCCCCGCGGCCAGAGCCGGGTAGCGGAACTCGTCGCCGAACGCGAGGGCTCCCAGCAGGCCGGCTCCGAACGCGGCGGGCGGCAGGGGCAGCAGACCGGGCCACGCGGCCAGCAGTTCGGGGAGCGGCGTACGGCCGGAACGGGCCAGCGGCACGGAGATGCACACCGAGGCGACCAGAACGGCCGCCATGAGCAGGGTCGTTGTCCTGACTCCGAAGAGACGGCGCAGTTCGTAGCGCAGAGGGCGGAGGGGGCCGCGGGCCGGCCGGACGGTGATGGGCGGGGGCAGTTCGGACACGGCGACGGCCGAAGCGGGCCTGGGGACCGGCGGGCGGCCTCCTTGGGCTCCGGCCGCGAGCGGGCCCGCGTCACCCGTCTCGTCCGCGAGTTGGTGCACGGGCACCCCGTGCCGGTACGCCGTGTCACCGATCTCCGCGCAGCTGCTGCCGTACACGGACAGACGGCTGCTGTCCTCGGCCACCACTTCGACCGAACGCCGGGCGGCGCGTGCCTCGCTGCTCACCACGGCGGCCAACCGCGCGGCATGCGGGGTCCGCACGGCGACCCGGGGGCGCAGCCGGGTGCGCGAGAAGGCGGCTACGTCCTGGTCGGCGACGAGACGGCCTTCGTCGATGGTGACCACGCGGTCGGCCGTGCGCGCGGCCTCCTTCGGATCGCCGGTGGCGTGCAGGACGGTGCCGCCCTCGGCGGCGTGTGCGCGCAGCAGCCCGTACAGCCAGCTCCTCTCCCGCGGCGAAAGGCCCCGGGCGGGTTCGTCGAGCACGAGCGTGTGCGGATCACCGAGCAGCGCGGAGGCGAGACCCAACCGGCGGTCCATACCGGCCGAGAGCGTGGCCAGGCGCTGATCACCGAGCCCTGCGAGCCCCACGACCTCCAGCAGTTCGTCGGCGCGCGAGGCGGGTACCCCGGCGGCGGCGCAGAGCATGCGCAACTGGCCCCTGGCGGTACGCGCCGGGTGCCCCGGCACGTCGCCGAGCAGCACGCCGACCTCGCGGGCGGGATGACGGATGCGGTGCAGCGGTCGCCCCCGGAAGTAGGCGACGCCCCGCCCGGCTTCGAGTTCGAGCATCAGGCGGAGGGCCGTCGTCTTGCCGGCGCCCGGCGCACCGAGGAGCGCGGTCACACGGCCGGGCGGGGCTTCGAAGGTCAGGTCGTCCACGACGGGAGGGAGGTCGCGGCGGGGGGCGCTGGTGAGTCCGATGGCCTGGAGCATCGCTTCTCTCGCGGAGGATGACCGCTCGGCGGCAGGGTAGGTTCCTCAGCAAGATAACGCGACATTTGGGACTTTTGTGGCACCCGGGTCTCGTTGCGCGTTCCGTGGGCACGAACCGCCGTCCCGCACCCGCCCCGCGGCCGCCCCGCGTCCCGTGCCGGCTCAGACCTCGGGCCTCAGCATCGGTGGATTGAGCACGGTCGCCGCCCCGGCCCGGAAGAGTTGCGCGGGGCGCCCTCCCTGCCGCGTGGTGGTCCCTCCGGACGGCACCAGGAAGCCGGGCGTGCCGGTCACCTTGCGGTGGAAGTTGCGGGGATCCAGGACGACACCCCACACCGCCTCGTACACCCTGCGCAACTCACCGACAGTGAACTCGGGCGGGCAGAACGCAGTGGCCAACGAGGAGTACTCGATCTTGGAGCGCGCCCGCTCCACCCCGTCGGCGAGGATCCGCGCGTGGTCGAAGGCCAGCGGCACGGACTGCCCGGCCTCCCCGGCAAAGCCTCCGCCGGATCCGAGCAGGTCGTCGACGGGCGCCCAGCGCGCGCTGTTCGCGTCGCCGCCCGCGCGCGGCGCGGGGAGGTCCGGCGCCAGCGCGAGGTGCGCGACGCTGACGACCCTCATCCGGGGGTCACGTCCCGGATCCCCGTACGTGGCCAACTGCTCCAGATGAGCGCCGTTGCCGACGGAGGGGGTGGACGGATCGTGGGCGCAGAGCCCCGTCTCCTCCACGAGTTCACGCGCTGCCGCGGCAGCGAGATCCTCGTCGATCCTGACGAAACCGCCCGGCAGTGCCCACCTCCCCTGGAAGGGGGGCTCTCCCCGGCGCACCACCAGGGCGCAGAGTGCGTGACGGCGCACTGTGAGCACAACCAGGTCGACGGTGACGGCGAAGGGCGGGAAGGTCGACGGGTCGTAGGGCGGCATGCCGGAATCATAGTCGTCTGCCTGACGATAAACACTCCCTTCGCGGTGTCGTTCCCGCGTTCCTCGTCCGCCGTCGCGCCGCCTTTGCGCCCGGTCCCCGGCAGGGCTCCGGGCCGGCGGCCGTCCGTCACCGACTGCTCCCGGCACCTCGACGCCCCTGCCGCCTGCCGTCACGGGCCCGCCGGCGGGAAGCGGCCTGGCCCGGGCGAACGGCGGGACCGGACGGGGAGCCGGCGCTCCTCCCGCGCGCGCCACCCGATGTGCTCCCGGGCGCCGGGCGGGGGGCTCCCGCAGCCGTGGACCTTCGGTCCGGTCCGCCACAGGCGCCGGGCACGCCGGGCACCGCGCGCAGGCGGCCTTCCTCCCGAAGGCAGCGGCGCAGCGTCTCCGGGTCGAGGCCCTGGTTGCATGCCTGGTGGAGGAGTTGGGCGAACGTGTAGCCGGGGTCGGCACGCAGGGCGAGCCCGAGCGCCACACGAGCCCCCGCCTCGTCGCCGGTGGACCATGAGACCCATCCCGCCAAGGTCAGGGGTGCGGCGGAGTGGTCCCTGTACGGACCGACGCAGCGGCGGGCGAGCGCGCGCCACAGGCGCAGCGCCGTCTCCGCCTCGCGGCCCTCCATCCACTCCGCTGCCCTGTCCCTCGTCTCGCGGTCCTGCAGGCCGAGGATCACGGCCGCGGCCTGGTCCGCCTCGATCAGGCGGTCGTCACGCGGGTCCGCCTCGGCCGGAGCCACCGCCGGCGCCCGTCCGAGCCGCTCCATGAGCTCGCGGGCGAGAGCCAGCGTGCGGGCCGCGACCTCGCCCCGGCCCCCGACGTCGAGCATCTCCGGGACGAGTGCGGCTCCGGCCGAGTGGAGTGCGCGTTCCTGCTCCTCGGCCGCCACGGAGCCCAAGGGAGACAGCCGCTTCTCCATGTCTCGCAAGGAGCCCCGCACCTGGATGCCCGCGTACGCGGCCGCCGCTGCCATCACCGTGGTGCCGGGAAGTGCCAGCGGGTTCCCTTCTGGGGGACAACAGCGTTCATCGGGGCAGCAGTACGACCAGTAGCGGCCGTCGGAGATGCAGAGAGCTTCCAGGACGGGGACGTCGAGTGCCCCGCAGGCCGTACGCAGACGCTGCGCGAGAGGCCGCAGCCGCTCCATCGCCTGGTGGGCACTCTCGCCCTCCGCGGGGTCCTGGCAGAGAAAGACGACGATCGCGTCGGGGCGCGCCTCACGCCGCTCGCTTCCGGCCACCAGGCAGGTCGCGAGCTGGTCGGCGATCGGTGCCCACTCCTGCGGGGACGCGGGGATACCCAGCCGGAGCCGGCCGCCGAAGCGGCCTCGGCCTCCGTGCAGGGCCACCATGACGATGCTGTCGTCGGGGTGGAAACCCATCAGGTACGGGAGGGCGTCGGCGAGTTCGGCCGGGCTGCGCAGGGTGATCTGCTGCTGGCCGGACGGACGGGTGGGTTCGTGGTGCTTGTTCATGGCACGACGGTCCCCCCGGCCGCCGCATTCCGCGACCCCTGTGGATAAAGTTATCCACAGGGGTCGCACTGCCGCTCGCGGTTTCCCGGACCTTCGGCTTGCATTGCGGAATGACCACCACGCGACCTTTGCCGCCACGCCCGTCGAAACGCGGCCCCACGGCCACCTGCCCTGCACCGGGCTGTGGCAGGACGGCGCCGGAGCGACCTTTCACCCGACGTTCCTTACGCCCGCGCCCGGCGCGGGCCGACCCGGCCGGCGACGGCGTCGGTCGTGACGGCCTCCCTCCGCCGGACAGGCCGGGCCGGAGGGGCGGGCCGCGCAGGGGTACCGGCTGGGTCAGGGGCCGGCCTTCCGCTTCCGCCATGGCGGCGCTGTGGCTCCGCGCCCGGGAGAGCTTTTCACGAGCTGTGTCACCCCGCTGCTCATCACACCCCGCGAGCCTTCCGGCATCAGAACATGACGAGCAGACGCGTGTTCGGCTTGAGCTTGCGATTGACCGAACGGCTCTGGACGTACACCTCCAGCTCGGGGTTGTTCCCCGCCTTCACCGAGACGGTTCCCCGAATCCCCGTGCCGAACAGCAGGCTCCGCGCGGCGTCGCCCGTGTAGGCCCGGTCGGTGTTCTTCTCGACGACGATGACTTCCTTGTTCGGCTGGACCTGCGCCCGCGCGCCCAACTGGTAGTAGCAGGAGCCGCGTCGGTAGGTCACCCCCGGATGCGAATCGACGAAGGGGCGGATTTCCGTCTCCTTGTCCACCTTCAGGAGACGGTACTTGTCGGCCGGGATCGGTTCGAGGCTCGCCCGCACCTCGTCGACCGATATGTCCTGGCCGACGGCGAACAGGTTCTTCGTGCCGCGCACGCCCTGTTCACGGCCGCGCAGGAAGCTGGTGGCGGCGGCGCGCACGGTGCCGATCGCCTCCTCCACGCCTTCCTGGGAATCCGCGTCCCAGATGGCGATGTTCCCGGCCGGGAAACCGTAGTTCTGGGCGGTGCGCTTCGCCAGGGAGTTGGGGACGAGGATGGCGGAGGTCCAGTGCCCCGGAAGCCCGCCCATCTTCGCCGCGATCTTGTCGAGCCACGGGCCGAGGATGGTCATGTCGCCGTCATGGCGCCTGTCGCCGCCGGAGGCGTTCTCCTCGCCGTCCGTCACCACGATCTGGAGAAAGCTGTGCTCGCCGTACTCCTCCCAGATGTGCCCCAGGTCGTCCAGGGACTTCAGGGAAGCCTCGATCAGGGCCGTGGCCCCGTTGTTGACCCGGTACAGCCCGCGCATGGACGGCAGGTGTTTCACGTCCATGTCCCAGACCAGGTTCTCCACCCTGTGGTCGAAGGAGTAGAGGCTGATCCGGGTCTCGTGGCCGAGGCTGTCCGACTCGGCTTTCAGGCCCGCCACGAACTCGTCCACGACACGGATGAGCTGACTCTGGTGCTGGTGCATGGAACCCGAACAGTCCACCACCAGCGCGACGTGGTTCACCTTGTGCTGGATCTTGTTCGTGGACATGTTGATGCTCCTTCTCCGAGCTCCCCGAGTAGTGATCCGACTCTATGGGGAGGCACTGACAAGGGAGTTCGGCACTTCGCCGACAGCGTCCCGGGGCCTGCTCCGCCCCTGTGGCCTCCCCTGGCCGGCCCGCCCGACTCCGGGTGCAGCACGTGTGGAAGGCCTTGGGGCCACTCCGGGCACAACACGTGCGGAAGGCCCTGGGGCAGCGGTCGTTCACCGGCCGCCGCCACCGACTTCGTCGGCGTCGGACCTGGACACGGGCCGCGCAAGGCCCGAGAGCGACCGAAGCCGGGGGCCCGGGCGCGGAGGACACCCGCCGAGCCCGTGCGCGTCTCAGCGGGAGCCGGCCTGCCCCTGGCTCACCTGCCGGTGGAGGTGTGCCGTCAGAAGGTGGGAGTCCAGTTGGGAGACGTCCGCCGCACGGTCGGCGCGCGCATAGCCGGCCAGCATCCGCTTGGTCAGGACGAGGGCCTCCGGCGCACGCCGGACGAGGGGCCTCGTCCAGCCTTCGATGACCTTGTCCAGCTGGTCGAGCGGGGCGGTCCGGTGCAGGAGGCCGAGCCGGTGGGCGGTCGCCGCGTCGAACACGTCGCAGGTCAGCATCAGTTCGCGGATCCGGGCGGCGCCGGCCTCGGAGACCAGGCGGCCCATCGCTCCTCCCCAGGCCGGCGGGAGCCCGACGCCGATCTCCGGCATGCGGAAGCGGCTGGTCTCCGCACCCGCGCGCAGGTCGCAGAACGAGGCGAGCGCGAGTCCGGCCCCGATCACACGGCCGTGCAGCCGGGCGATGGTGACCGCGTGGGTGTTCTCCAGCGACTGGCACAGGCGGTGGGCCCTGTCCGCGATCCTGCGCAGCGCGGCTCCGGTCGGATCGCCGTCGAGGGCGGCCTGGTACTCGTTGCGATCGGCTCCCAGACAGAAGTCGGCGCCCATGGAGGACAGGACCAGGACCCTGATGTCCGGCCGCTCGTGCAGGTCGTCGAGCAGCTGGACGAGAGCGTCGAGGACGGCGACGCTCAATGTGTCGTCCCGCTCGGACGGATTGAGCCGGACATGGAGTACGGGGCCGTCCTGCTCCGTGCGTATCACCTTGCGGAAGGGCCGAGCGGGAGAACAGGTCGTTTCGGTCATGCGAGGGCTACATCCAGGTTCAGGGGACGCCGGAACGCCACCCGGGGCGCCATCGACGGCCGGCGTACGAGGGTGAGGCGGGGAAGTCGCCGGATCAGCTGACGGAGGAGGATCTGGGCCTCCAGACGGGCCAGTGGTGCACCGAGGCAGTAGTGGATGCCTCCGCTGAAGGCCAGGTGGCCGGGTTTGCGCCGGGGGTCGAACCGATCGGGGTCGCTGTGCCTGGCGGGGTCCCGGTGCGCCGCTCCCACCATCAGGTGGACCATCTCGTCCTGGCGGATCTCCCTGCCGCCGAGGACGCAGTCCTGGGCGGCGACCCTGCTGATGACGTGGGTGGGCGGGTCGTAGCGCAGTGTCTCCTCGACGAATCCGGGTACCAGGTCGGGGTGGTCGGCGACCTGGGCCCAGCGTTCCGGGCTCTCGACCAGCAGGAGCGTCATGGTCGTCAGGAGGGTGGCGGTGGTTTCCAGGGCGGCCAGCAGTACGAACAGGACCAGGAGGTAGACCTGCTCGTCGGCCTTGTCGCGGTCGGGTTCTATGGAGTCCCACGTCCGTATCCATCCCGAGACCGGGTCGTCGCCCGGGCGGGAGCGCCGCTCGCGCACCAGGCCGGTGAAGTAGGTACGGAGTTCGGCCGTGGCCGCGTCGGACGCGGCCAGCTGGCTCGCCGAGGGCAGCAGCTCCTGGGTGAAGACCTGGTCATGGGTCAGGGCCCGCAGGCGGGGCCAGTCGGCGGCGGGCAGGCCGAGCCACTCACCGATGGTGGCGACCGGGAGTTCCTCGGCCACCAGGGCGGCGAAATCGACCTCGCCGTGACGCAGACGCTCCGCGAGGGAGTCGAGCAGCCGGTCGGTGGTGCGGGACACCGTCCGGCCGATCTGCTCCACCGCCCCGCGGTCGAATGTGCCGGCCGCCCGGCGCACCCGCGTGTGCTCGGGCGGATTGAGCGCGGCCAAGGTGTTGCTCATCTCCCGTGAGGAGGGGGCGTTCCACCGCGTGCCGGAACCCTGCCGTTCACGCCATCGCCTGTCGGGCTCGAGCCAGTCACGACTGCGCAGGACCTGGTCGCAGATCGCGAAACCCGTGACGAGGGAACCTCCCCACGGTGCGGGAGCGACCTCGCCCTTCGACCGCAGCTCCGCGTAGATCGGAGAGGGATCGGCCTGGCCCTTCGCGGTCCGCAGGCGGGAGAAGAGAGAGGCGGAAGCCCGGCGGTCGTGGGCCGGAGTGACAACCCCCATATGGCGGCTCCTTTCTGAGCACGAGCCGCCATACATACCCGCATGATCGTTCAACCATCCAATAACACTGTGAACTCGGGAAGTTACTTAAATCACTTCCGTCACAGCTACTCGCCGCGCGTCCACGCCAGGAACCGGCTGAAGAGTCCCCCCTTCTGCTGCGGCGACGCGGGGGCCGCCGGCCGGGTGGCCCGGGTCGCCGCGTGCTGGTCGGCGGCGGTCGACTGCTGGGGCACCGGGTGCGCCTGCGTCCGGGTGGGCGGCCCGCCGGCCGGCGCACTCTGCGGTGTGAAGCGGACCGGGAGGGTGACGAGTGTCCGGCTCCACGGACTCGGCGCCCAGGTGAGCGTCTTGAACGGGACGCGCATCTCGATGTCGGGCAGCCGGTTGAGGAGCGTCTCGACGGCGGTCACCGCGATCATGAACGCCGGGTCCTTGGCCGGGCAGGCGTGCGGGCCGGCACCGAAGGCCAGGTGCGCCTTGGCGCTGAGCTGTTCGCGGTGCTCGGTCAGTTTCGGATCGGTGTTCGCCGCCGCGAAGGAGATCAGGACCGGGTCGTTGGCACGGAGGGTCCTGCCACCCAGTTCGACGTCGTGGGCCGGGTAGTGCGCCGCGTAGTTGGCGATCGGCGCGTAGTTCCAGAGCGTCTGGGCGACCGCGTCCTCGACCGGCAGACCGCTCTGCCAGTCCTCGCCGAGGTACAGCGCACTGCTGGTCCCGATGGTGGCGCTCAGGGGCGCGGTCCCGCCGGAGAGGAGGGTCACGAGCTGGTGCAGCACCTCCTCGTCGCTCAGGCGGGCGGGGTGCAGCATCAGACGCGTCGTCAGGTCGGAGTCCGGGCGGCGCCGCTTGAGGGCGATCAGCTCCGTGAGCGCCCCGCCCAGGACCTCGTCGGCTCCGGGGGTGCCCTCGAAGATGCCGCTGATGCCGGCGATCACCCGGTCACCGATCTCAGGCGGGCACCCGAACAGGTCGCTGAACACCAGCAGGGGCAGCGGCTGGGCGTATTCGGCCATCAGCTCCGCCTGGCCGCGCGGCTCGGAGCCGAAACGGCTGATCAGGTAGTCGGCGGACTGCTGGGTCTGCCTCACGAGCCGGAGCTCGTCGACCGTGGCGAGACTGTCGGTGACCGCCTGGCGCAGACGGGCGTGCGCCGCTCCGTCGCTGAACAGCGCGTTCGGACGGTAGCTCAGCATCGGCAGGGCGGGGCTGTCCGCCGGGACGCGCCCCTCGTTCAGCGCGTTCCAGCGGCGGGAGTCGCGGACGAAGGACGCCGGGTTCTGCAGGACGTACAGGGCGGCGTCGTAACTGGTGACCAGCTCCGCCTGGACGTCGGGAGCGATGTCCACGGGCGCGCTCAGCCCGAACGAACGCAGGTGCGCGTAATGGCCGTCGGGGTCGGCACCGAACGAGGGGCCGTACAGCTGGACGTTCCCGTGCGCCGGGCAGCCGGGCGGCGGTGTCTCCTGGAAGTCGTGAGGCTGTTGCATTCCGGCGCTCCTAGCCGAGTAGGGACATGAGGTGTTTCACGAGGGTGATGAGTGCGTGTGCCGAGGACTGCTCGTCCCGTACGTCGCACTCGACGACGGGTGTCTCCGGCGCGAGGTTCAGCGCGTCACGCACTTCGTCGAGGGGGTAGTCCGTGGTGCCCTCGAAGTGATTGACCCCGATGGCGTAGGTCAGGCCGAAGCGCTCGACGAGGTCCAGGACAGGGAAGGACTCGTGCAGCCGCTCGGGGTCGACGAGGACCAGTGCGCCCAGCGCGCCCCGCGACAGCTCCTCCCACATCTCCTTGAAGCGCTCCTGCCCGGGCGTGCCGAAGAGGTAGAGGACCAGCGTGTCGCTGAGCGTGAGCCGCCCGAAGTCCATCGCCACGGTGGTGGTCGTCTTGTCCGGTGTGCCCGACAGGTCGTCGAAGCCCACGCTGGCCTCGGTGATCTCCTCTTCGGTGCGCAGCGGCTCGATCTCGGAGAGACTGCCGATGCAGGTGGTCTTCCCGACCCCGAAGTGCCCCACTATGAGGATCTTCACCGCGTGGGAGACGTCTGGATCCAGGTACACGCGTTACGCTCCGAATCGATTCTTCAGGCCCTCGAGCACGGCGCTGACCAGTTCTCTGTCGACACGTTCGGCGCGCGGGATCGGCCTCCTCACCAGGACGAGGTCGTTCTCCTCCAGCTGCGCCAGCAGGATGCGCACGATGCCGAGCGGGAGGTGCGTATGGCCGGCCACCTCGGCGACGGAGAGGAAGCCGTCGGTGACCAGGTCCATGACCTGGCCCGCCTCCGGGGACAGCGTGCGCGCGGCGGCCGACGCCTCCTCCGCCGCGGTCACGAGTGTGGTGTGCTCGTACTCGTGCTCGGGGGGCAGGGCGCGCCCGTTCGTGATCACGAACAGAGGCACTAACGGCGTCGTCAACTCCAGTTCCTGCTCGGCCTCGTCAGACATGGCCGGCCCCCTCTCCCCGTGTCGTCGACGCGGTCAGTCTCGGCACCACGTCCTGCAGGCGCGTGGTGAACTCCTCGATGTCGCAGTCGTGCTCGGCGGCGGCGGCCAGGAAGGCGCCGGTGCCGGCGGCCATCAGGAAGATCCAGCCGTGCTGGAACTCGATGACCGTCTGCCGCCACTCGGCGCCGTCCAGGACCCCCGCGAACTGCGCGGTGACCCTGCTGTAGGCGTGGATGCCCGTCATGGCGGCGGAGATGGTGTCCGCGAGGTCCCGGCTCATCCCCGTGGTCGCCCCGCGGGGCAGTCCGTCCGCGCCGAGCAGCACGGCGTGACGGGCGCCGCGCACCTCGGCGATCACCCGGTCGAGTTCGGCCAGCGTGAAGCCCGAGTCACCCGCGCTCCGGCTCGGGGCTCCCGTGGTCTTCCGGGTGCCGGCGGCCTCCTCCGCGCTCACTCTGGGCGGCGAGGTGAGGTTGTTGCCCAGCCGGGCGACGAGGCGGTGCATGCGGAAGGAGATCTGCTGCATGTCCACGTCGGGTGCCGCGGCGGCGGCCAGATAGGCCCCCTGTCCCGCTCCGATCAGGAAGCTCCACCCGTGGGAGAACTCGATGATCGTCTGGTTCCACTGCCGGTCCTCCTCCGGCCCGGCGAAGTGGGCCGTGGCCCGGCTGAGTGACTGCATCCCGGCCATGGCGGCGGAGATGGTGCGTACGTCCTTCTCGGCCAGGCCCTCCGTAGCACCGCGAGGAAGGCCGTCCGCGGACAGCAGGACGGCGTGCCGTGCCCGGGGCACGTTGTGCACGATGTCCTCGAGCATCCACGACAGGTCTGCGGTCATGCGTCTTCGGACCCTTCGGGCGACGTGGCATCAAGGTTGCGGCCGGACAGCGTGCCGCGCTGGAAGGCGCCCAGGCCGCGTCCGGAGGGACGGCTCGTTCCCTCGGGAGTCCGCGACACCGGCCGGACGGCCTCGGGGTCGGGCACGCTCGCGATGGGCGCCTGGCGCGCCCCACGCTTCGGCAGGCCGTGCATCGTCCGCGACGTACCGCCGCTCGCGGGCCGTCCCTCGGTGCGCAGGATGTTGCTGACGGGGGCCTCCTGGGCCGGCGGCGTCTCCTCCATGGTCCACAGCTCCTCGGGCAGCAGGACGACGGCCCGGACACCGCCGTACCGGGAGACTCCGGTGACATCCACCCTGAAGCCGTACTGACGCGCTATCAGGCCGATCACGGGGAATCCGAACTTCGGCTGGTTACCGAGTTGCGACAGGCGGGGGACGACGTCGCCGGACAGCAGCGCGGTGGCCCGCTGGCGGTCCTCGTCGTTCATGCTGACGCCGGCGTCGTCGATGACGATGCACAGGTTGTTCTGTATGCGCTGAAACGTTACTTCGATGGGTGCGTCGTGCTGCGAGAAGCTGGCAGCGTTGTCAAGCAGTTCCGCCACGGCGAGAGCGACGGGCGCGACCGCCGACGCCTTCAGCGCGAGACCGGCCTGCTGCATGATGGCGACCCGGTGGAAGTTGCGGATCTGCCCCTGGGCGCTGCGCACCACGTCGTAGACGCTGGCCGGCTTGTTGCGGCGGCCGAGCGGCGCACCGCACATGACCGCGATGCCCTGCGCCTTGCGCGCCATCTGGGCGTTGGCGTGGTTCACTTCCAGCAGATCGCTGAGGACCGCGTGGCCACCGTACTTCCGCTGGATGCCGTCCAGGAGCATCGTCTGCTCCGCGGCGAGGCTCTGCAGGAAGCTGGCAGCGCCCTTGAGGACGGCCTTGGTGTTCTCCTCCGCCGCCTCCTTGGCCGCTCGCAGGGTGCTCTCCTGCTCCCCCATGAGCTGGTGCAGCTCGGCTCGCGTGAGGTGGAGTTGACTGTCGGCGGCGTGCAGCTGCTGCCTCAGCTCGGCCTCGGACTGCTGCTTCTTCGCCCCCAGGGCTCTGTTGCGGGCGGCGAGTGCCACGACGGCGACGACGGCTATCGCCGCCACCGCAACCAGGCACCACACAAGTGCGTCTCGAATCATGGAAACCTTTCCCGGCGCATGGCATGCGTACGGCGACGGATACATCTCGCGAGAAGCCGCGCAACAGCCGCTCGGCACTGCTCCGCCCCTGTGGCGTGGAGAGCAGGCCGCCGATCGCAGATCAGCATCTGAGTCAAGTGGATCAAGATCACAGATGCGGGGATGCTATCACCGCGCCTCACCCCCGACAGACGCCCACCATGCCCTCGTATGCCGCCAACCCGCCCTGTTTGCACGGTTGTTGACACGCGTTCACCGAGCAGGTCACCACCGTCGGCGTACCGCGCGCTGACAGACCGTCACCACTTCACGAGTCTTCACAAGAGGACTGCCAATCTCTCACATCGCGCCCGGACGCCGACAGCCGGTACCGGTGGTGGCCGCCGCCGGTGGCGTGACGACGGCCGTGCGGGTCCTGCCGGCGCGCGGACGGGACCTCCTGCCGGCGCGCGGACACGACCTCCCGGTGGCGCGGGCCCCGGCGTCGACGCGGTCCGCCGGCCCTCATCCAGCCGCGGCGAGCACCAACGGCAGGACCTGTTCGCCGCCCGCCTGACGGAGCAGGCGGGCGGCGACGGCGAGGGTCCAGCCGGAGTCGGTGTAGTCGTCCACGAGCAGGACGGGGCCGGGGGCCCCGGTCAGGGCGCCGGCCAGCTCCCCGGAGACGGTGAACGCACCGGAGAGCGCCTTGACACGCTGCGCGGAATTGCTGCGGCGCGCCGTGTGTCCGCCCTCCGGCCCCGAGTACGTCAGGGTGCCGAGGAAGGGGAGGTGGCCGACGGCCGCGATCCCCCGGGCGAGGGAATCGACCAGCACGGGCCGGGTGCGGGACGGCACGGCGACGACACCGACCGGCCGGGCGGCGGGGTCCTGGACGCCCGGCGCCCAGCCGCCCGGGGACCGGGCCCAGTCGGCGAGGACCGACACCGCGGCCCGCAGGACGTCGTCCGGGACGGGCCCGTCCTGTGCGTTCTCGGCCAGCAGGGGGCGCAGCCTGTTGCCCCAGCCGATGTCCGAGAGCCGCCCCAGGGCGCGCCCCGTGGAGCACTGCTCCTTCGCCGGGATGCGCCCCTTCAGGCTGATGCCCAGTGCGGACAGGCCCGTCGGCCACATCCGCCGGGGCTCGACCTCCACGCCGGGGCGGTCCAGCTCCTTCGTCGCCCCCGTCACCACCTCCGCGGACACCGAGGAGGCGGCCCAGGGGCCCGCGCAGTTGTCGCAGCGGCCGCACGGGGCCGCCTCCTCGTCGTCCAGCTGCCGCCGCAGGAACTCCATGCGGCACCCCTCCGTGCTCGCGTAGTCCCGCATGGCCTGCTGCTCGGCCGCCCGCTGCTCGGCCACCCACGCGTAGCGCTCGGCGTCGTACTCCCACTTCGCCCCCGTGGCCGTCCAGCCGCCCTTCACCCGCTTGACCGCGCCGTCGACGTCCAGCACCTTGAGCATCGACTCCAGGCGGCTGCGCCGGAGGTCCACCGCCGCCTCCAGGGCGGGGACGGAGAGCGGCCGCCCGGCGGCGGAGAGGGCGGAGAGGGTCTGCCGGACCTGGGCCTCCGGCGGGAAGGCCGTGTCGGCGAAGTAGCGCCAGATGGCCTCGTCCTCCTTGCCCGGCAGCAGCAGCACGTCGGCGTGCTCGACCCCGCGGCCGGCACGGCCCACCTGCTGGTAGTAGGCGATCGGCGAGGACGGCGAACCCAGGTGGACGACGAAGCCGAGGTCCGGCTTGTCGAATCCCATGCCCAGCGCCGACGTCGCGACCAGCGCCTTGACCTGGTTCCGCTGGAGGTCGGTCTCGGCCTGGAGCCGGTCCGCGTTCTCCGTCTTGCCCGTGTAGGAGGCGACGGGGAAGCCCCGCCCGCGCAGGAAGGCGGTGGCCTCCTCGGCGGCGGCCACCGTCAGCGTGTAGATGATGCCGGAGCCCTGCAGCTCGTCCAGGTGCTCGGCGAGCCAGCCCAGCCGGTGCGCGGCGTCCGGGAGCCGCACCACGCCGAGACGCAGGCTCTCCCGCTCCAGCGGGCCGCGCAGCACCAGCGCCTGACCGGCACCCGTGCCCAGCTGCTCGGCCACGTCCGCGGTCACCCTGGCGTTCGCGGTCGCGGTCGTCGCCAGCACGGGTACCCCGGCGGGGAGCTCGGCCAGCATCGCCCGCAGCCGGCGGTAGTCCGGCCGGAAGTCGTGCCCCCAGTCGGAGATGCAGTGCGCCTCGTCGACCACCAGCAGGCCGGTCGTGGCCGCGAGCCTGGGCAGCACCTGATCCCGGAAGTCCACGGAGTTGAGGCGCTCGGGACTGACCAGGAGGACGTCGGTGGCGCCCTGCTCGACCTCCTCGTAGATGGTGTCCCACTCCTCCGGGTTGGCCGAGTTGATGGTGCGCGCCCGGATACCCGCCCGTGCCGCGGAGTCGACCTGGTTGCGCATGAGCGCCAGCAGCGGCGAGATGATCACCGTGGGGCCGGCGCCGCGCCGGCGCAGCAGGGCGGTGGCCACGAAGTACACCGCCGACTTGCCCCAGCCGGTGCGTTGCACCACCAGGGCCCGCCGCCGGTCCTCCACGAGGGCCGCCACCGCCTGCCACTGGTCCTCACGCAGCCGCGCCGAACCGGCCGGGGCGCCGACGAGCTCGGCGAGGATGGCGTCTGCTTCGGTGCGGAGCTCCACGTTGTCCATGCCCCCATGCAACCCGATGGCACCGACAGTCGGCCACTTCACCTCGCGTGACGCCGGGTCCGCCTCACCGGCCGCCCTGCCCCGCCGGGAAGGAACGGCGGGCGCGCCGTGCTCCGCGGACGGCGTCCACGTCACCGAACGTCACCGCCGCGACGGGCGGGCCGGCACCGGCACTGTCCCGGGACGCTTCGTACGCAGCCCCGACGGGCGGGGATATCCGTCGCATTCCATCCGATACCCGTCAGCCCTCCCAATTGCTCGTTGCCGCTCGCCTTCACGGCAGGAAGAATTGGAGCAGCTCCCCGCACGGTCTTCTCGCGGGCCCGGAAGGGCTGTGCCGCGGCGCGCCCTCACCCGACCCTGCCCGCACCGTGGGCGCGTAGCGAAGGGAGGACCATGACCTTCGAACTCGCTCCGTCCGCAGCCACTTCACTGTCGGCGTCCTCGTCATCCGCGGGCTCCGTCAACCAGCTCGCCCGGACGCTCGAACCGGCCGAATGGGCGGCGGCCGGCATCCCCCTGCTGCGCAGTCCGCGGGAGGTCGTCAGCGGCCTGCACGCACGGCACCGGCCCGATCCGGCCACCGCGGTCGTCGCGGTCCTCGACCACGACGAACGGCTCACCGCCAGTGCCTCGTTCGCCCGGCGGGCCAACGCGGCCGCGGACGGCTGGGAGTTCCGCAACGCCCTGCTGGCCCATCTGCGCCGGGTGATCCCGCACGACCTGCGCCGCCGTACGCCCGTGCGCACCGCGATCCTGCTCTACTGCCGCGACGGTGACGAGCGGTGGACGGAGGAGGACGGGGCGTGGATGTGGGGGCTGCGGGACGCCTGCACGTTGCACGGCCTGCGCTGCGGCGCCTACATCACCCTCACGAGCGGGGGCTGGCAGGTCCTCGGCGAGGGCCGGGGCGGTCGCCGGCCCAGTTCGCTGTCCCGGCCGACGGCCCTCGCCGAGGTCTCCGCCGACCACGATCCCGTACCGCTGCGCACGGGCGGCGGTGCGGCGGACGCGCTACGGCGGACCGCCGCACGCTGACGGCCCGCGCACGGCGGAGTACGCCCCGCCGGCAGGCCGAAGCGGGCCCCGGCGTCCCCCTAGACGGCCGGGACCCGCCACCGTCGGATCAGACGCCCGCGCCGAGCAGGGAGTCGACCTTCTTCGGGTCCCCGCACACGATCAGCAGGGCGCCGGCGTGCTTCCGGGCGGCGCCGAGCGCACGCGCGGTGCTCTCGTCGGTCCCGCCGTCGACCGCGACGACCACCACGGGGCGGGGCGCGCACTGGTCGGCGTTCGCCGCGTGGGCGAAGAAGACGTCGTCGCCGGACGCCTGCTGGGCCCAGTACGCCGTCTCACCGAAGGAGAGCTCGTGTGCGGCCCAAGGGTGCTGGTCACCCGTGGTCAGCACGAGGATGTCACCGGGCGCCCGACCGGAGTCGAGCAGCAGGTCGACGGCCTCGTCCGCGGCGTCGACCGCGCCGTCCGAGGGGACCGGGACCAGCTGGAGCTGCGCCGCCGCGCGCTCCCGCGGCAGCGTGCGCCCGGCCGGGCGGGGCGCGGCGGGGACGGGTGGGGCCGGGTGCGGGCGCTGCGCCGGAGGCGCGGGCCGCGCGGGGCCGGGTCCCGGGTGTCCGGGACGCGGCGTGGCCGCGGAACGCGGACCGGGTACGGGGCGAGGGGTCTGCGCGGTGCGGCCGGCGGCCGGAGTTGCGCGGGGACCCTGGGCGCTCTCGGGAATCTGAGGCTCCTGGGGGATGGAAGGCGTGAATGGTTGTCTGTCGGGCGCCGGCGCGGCGCGCGCCGGCCGGTCGGGAACATCCGTGCGGTCAGAAGTCGAAGCCGAGCTGGCCCCCGCTTTCGGGTGAGGCCGCCTCGGCGGGGACACGGACCTTCTTGAGGTGCTGCCACCGGGGCAGCGCGTCGAGGTAGGACCAGCTCAGGCGGTGATGGGGCGTCGGTCCCAGCTCCTCCAGTGCTGCCCGGTGCACCGGGGAGGGGTAGCCCGCGTTCGCGCCGAAGGCGAAATCCGCGTACTCCCCCGGTTCGGCGCCCAGTTCGGCCATCATCCTGTCCCGGTGGACCTTGGCGATCACCGAGGCCGCGGCGACCGCGATGCAGGACTGATCGCCCTTGATCACGGTGCGGACGTTCCACGGTGTGCCGAGGTAGTCGTGCTTGCCGTCGAGGATGACGGCGTCCGGCCGCACGGGAAGGGCTTCGAGGGCCCGGACCGCCGCGAGCCGGAGCGCCGCCGTCATGCCGAGAGCATCGATCTCCTGGGGTGAGGCGTGCCCGAGGCCGTAGCCCGTCACCCAGCTCTCCAGCAGGGGGGCGAGCTCCGCACGGCGCCTGGGGCTGATCAGCTTGGAGTCGGTGAGGCCCTCGGGGGGTCGGCGGAGGCCGGTGACGGCCGCGCAGACGGTGACGGGGCCGGCCCACGCTCCGCGTCCGACCTCGTCGACACCTGCGACGGTCCTGGCACCGGAGGTAGCGCGCAGTGAGCGCTCGACGGTGTGCGTGGGTGGTTCGTACGGCATGGCGCCTGCCAGCGTACGCCGATGGCTCCGGCAGCAACACCCCGGGGCCGCGGGCCGTGCCCGGCCGCACGCGGACGGGGCGGCGCGGCCGCCGGGCGGGAGGGCCCGGCGTGGTCAGGCCCGCAGGAGCGGCATCCCGACCTCGTCGATCATCCGGGCGATCTCGGCGTCCGTCCATTCACTACCGCACACCTTGGTCCGGTACATCATCATCGCGGGAATGACGTCGACGACCATGTCGCTGACGGCTTCCGGTCGGACCTCCCCTCGCCGGACACCCCGGTGGATCACTTCCCGGAGTACCCGCGTCGAGGGTTCGATCATGCCGCGGACGATCACCGCATGGAAGCGTTCGGCCGTACCGGCGTCGCATTCGTGAAGGACCGATCGCAGCGCGACGCCCGGCGCCGACCACAGGGCGTCACGCACCCTGCGGCACACCTCGTAGAGGTCATCCCGGACGCCACCGCTGTCCGGTGCCTCGTCGAGGGGAGGCATACCGGCCCGCAGGGCGTCCGCGACCAGGTCCTCCTTCGACGGCCAGCGCCGGTACACGGCGGCCTTCCCCGTACGCGCGCCGGCGGCGACCCCCTCCATGGTCAGCCCGCCCCATCCCACCGTGGCCAGCTGGTCGAGCGCGGCGTCGAGGATGGCCCTCTCCAGGACGGGCCCGCGCCGGCGCGCGGAGTCCGGCCGGGGCGGAGTGGGGGCGCTCGGGCGTGAAGCAGTCATCAACAGTTCTCCATCGGCGCGTGGAGCCGCACACCGCCGCGGGCCTGAGCGGACCCGTTGCCGGCGAAGAACGGACTCCGGACACATCTCACCGGCAGCAGCTTCAGTGAACGCTTGCGTTCACTAACGGGGACTCACTACCGTGGGCGAGACAGTGAACGGCATCGTTCACTGTCTCACTTGGGGGGATCCATAGTGACAACTTCTCCATCAGAAGCACGGACAACACCTGGTGCGGCCCGCCGGACGGGGCGTCCCGGAATCGCTCTCGCGGTCATCGCCGCCTGCCAGCTGATGGTCGTGCTCGACGCGACGATCGTCAACATCGCGCTCCCGCACATCCAGGAAGCGCTCAGCTTCTCCACCACCGACCTGTCCTGGGTGCTGAGCTCCTACACCCTCACCTTCGGCGGGCTGCTGCTGCTCGGCGGCAGGGCCGGTGACGTGCTGGGCCGCCGCCGGGTCTTCATGACCGGCATCCTGCTCTTCACCCTCGCCTCCCTGCTGGGCGGACTGGCCCAGGAGCCCTGGCAGTTGCTCGCGGCCCGTGCGCTGCAGGGTGTCGGCGGCGCGATCGCGTCACCGACCTCGCTGGCGCTGATCACCACGACGTTCCCCGAAGGGCCCGCACGCAACCGGGCGTTCGGGGTCTTCGCCGCGGTGTCGGCGGGGGGTGGCGCGATCGGGCTGCTGGCCGGCGGCATGCTGACGGAGTGGCTCGACTGGCGCTGGGTCTTCTTCGTCAACGTACCCATCGGTGTGCTCATCGCGGTCCTGGCACCGATGTACATCAACGAGTCGCAGAAGCACCCGGGCCGTTTCGACATCTCCGGCGCCACGACCTCCACCCTCGGCATGGCGTCGCTGGTCTACGGATTCATCCGCGCCTCGGAGGAGGGATGGCGCGACACCCTCACACTGTCGTCCTTCGGCGCCGCCGTGCTCCTGCTCGCCGCCTTCGCCCTCATCGAGTCGCGCGCCAGGGAACCGATCACCCCCTTGCGGATGTTCGCCGACCGGAACCGCTCGGGCACCTACGTGATCATGCTCAGCCTCGCGGCGGCCATGTTCGGCATGTTCTTCTTCATCGTCCTGTTCGTCCAGAACGTCCTGGACTACAGCCCGATCGAGTCGGGGCTCGCCTTCCTGCCCGTGACGGTCGCGATCATCACGGGCGCGGGGCTGTCCCAGCGGCTGCTCCCGGTGCTCGGCCCGAAGCCCTTCATGGTCACCGGATCGGCGATCACCGGAACCGGACTCTTCTGGCTGACCTTCATATCGTCGGACAGCTCCTACGCCGTCGGAGTCCTCGGGCCCATGGTGCTGTTCGGCTTCGGCATGGGGCTCAACTTCGTCACGCTGACGCTGACCGCCGTGTCCGGTGTCGCTCAGCACGAGGCCGGTGCCGCCTCCAGCCTGCTCAACGCGAGCCAGCAGGTGGGAGGTTCGCTGGGCCTGTCGATCCTGGTCACCGTGTTCGGCACGGCCGGCCGCAACGAGGCGGAGAAGCAGATACCGGCCTTCATGGCCCAGGCGACACCGGAGCAGAAGGCGGAGTTCGCGAGGACGCGGGAGCTGCCGGGACCGTGGGGGCACGAGGTGCTCACCCACAGCATCTCCACCGCCTTCACCGCGGCCGTCGCCATGGTGGCGCTGGCCCTGTTGACGGCGGCGCTGGTGATCCGGGTGCGCAGGAGCGACCTGGAGGCGCTGAGCGGGACGTCCGCCGCCGTGGGGGCCGGCGTCTGAGCGCCGTCCTCACCACCCGGTCACGCCCGTGCGGGCCGTCCCTGGTGGGGGAC
>NZ_JBEXWB010000043.1:0-29992 GCF_040629645.1 Streptomyces sp. NPDC005899
CTCGCGGAGGGCCCGCTTCCGTGTGGGGTTCGCGCCGGTTACAGGTTGCCGCGCTTCTCCTGCTCGCGCTCGATCGCCTCGAACAGGGCCTTGAAGTTGCCCTTGCCGAAGCCCATCGACCCGTGCCGCTCGATCATCTCGAAGAAGACCGTCGGCCGGTCCTGGACCGGCTTGGTGAAGATCTGCAGCAGGTAGCCGTCCTCGTCGCGGTCGACGAGGATCTTCAGCTCACGCAGCGTCTCCACGGGCACCCGCGTCTCGCCCGCCCACTCGCCGAGCGTGTCGTAGTAGGAGTCCGGCGTGTCGAGGAACTGCACGCCGGCCGCCCGCATCGCCTTCACGGACGCGACGATGTCGTTGGTGGCGAGCGCGATGTGCTGGACTCCGGCGCCGCCGTAGAACTCCAGGTACTCGTCGATCTGCGACTTCTTCTTCGCGATCGCCGGCTCGTTGATCGGGAACTTCACCTTCAGCGTGCCGTCGGCGACGACCTTCGACATGAGGGCGGAGTACTCGGTGGCGATGTCGTCGCCCACGAACTCCTTCATGTTGGTGAAGCCCATGACCTTGTTGTAGAAGGTCACCCACTCGTTCATCCGGCCGAGTTCCACGTTGCCGACGCAGTGGTCGATGGCCTGGAAGGTGCGCTTGGCGGCCGGTTCGACGATCGGCTCGGCGGCCTGGTAGCCCGGCAGGTAGGGGCCGTCGTACCCGCCGCGCTCGACCAGGGTGTGCCGGGTCCTCCCGTACGTCGCGATGGCCGCCAGGACGACGGTGCCGTTCTCGTCCTTGACCTCGTACGGCTCGGTGATGCCCTGCGCACCGTGCTCGACCGCGTACGCGTAGGCGGCGCGGGCGTCCGGGACCTCGATCGCGAGGTCGACCACGCCGTCACCGTGGGCGCTCACGTGGTCGGCCAGGAAGGTGCCCCACTCGGTGGACGCCTTGACGACGGAGGTCAGGACGAAGCGGGCCGAACCGTTCGTCAGGACGTAACTCGCGGTCTCCCGACTGCCGTTCTCCGGTCCGGAGTAGGCGACGAGCTTCATGCCGAAGGCGGTCGAGTAGTAGTGCGCCGCCTGCTTGGCGTTGCCCACGGCGAAGACGACCGCGTCCATTCCCTTGACCGGGAAGGGGTCGGCCTGCCGTGCGGTGCCGGGCGTGGTGTGCAGGGTCTCAGTCATACCG
Source organism: Streptomyces sp. NPDC005899 (assembly GCF_040629645.1). Lineage (NCBI taxonomy): Bacteria > Bacillati > Actinomycetota > Actinomycetes > Kitasatosporales > Streptomycetaceae > Streptomyces > Streptomyces sp. NPDC005899. The sequence continues at coordinate 1,189 of NZ_JBEXWB010000043.1, forward strand.
GAAGGTTCCCGTCGCTTCGCAAGGTGCGCAACAGTTCGCGCGATCGGTGGGCAGCCTGCGCAGTGGATGGTCATGATAGGCGGGCTATCTGTACAGGATGACCACCGGGAGACGTGCCATGGCGATCGATCATCTGGACGGCCGGCTCATCGTGCTGCTGGCCCGTGAGCCCCGTATCGGCGTACTGGAGGCCTCGCGACGGCTCGGTGTGGCGCGCGGGACCGTACAGGCCCGGCTGGACCGCCTTCAGTCGAACGGCGTCATCCGCGGCTTCGGCCCGGACGTCGACCCCGCGGCACTCGGGTATCCCGTCACCGCGTTCGCGACCCTCGAGATCAAGCAGGGTCAGGGGGCGGACGTGCGGGCCCACCTGCGGGGGGTCCCGGAGGTGCTGGAACTGCACACCACGACCGGGCACGGTGACATGCTCTGCCGACTGGTGGCACGCTCCAACGCCGACCTGCAGCGGGTGATCGACCGGGTAGTCGGCTTCGACGGCATCATGCGGGCCTCCACGGCGATCGTGATGGAGAACCCCGTGCCGCTGCGCGTCATCCCGCTCGTGGAACAGGCGGCGCAGGACGCCGGCTGAGCCCGCCGCGGGCCGTGGGCCGGCGTGCCCGTGGGCGGTACCGCGGCGATCCGCCGGCGCACGGGCCGCTCAGCAGCCCGGCACCTTCTTGCCCTGCTCCAGAGCCCGGAGCGAGGACACGGCGCCCTTCAGCGTCGTGACGGGGATGAGCCGCAGGCCGTCCGGCTTCTCCGCCCGGGCCTCCTTGCACTCGGCCTCGGGCACCAGGAAGACGCTCGCACCGTCGCGCCGGGCCGCCTGCGTCTTCAGCGAGACCCCGCCGACGGCACCGACCGTGCCGTCCGCCTCGATCGTCCCCGTGCCGGCGACCGTGCGGCCACCCGTCAGGTCGCCGCCGGAACCGTCACCGGCCAGCTTGTCGATGATGCCCAGCGAGAAGAACAGGCCGGCGCTGGGGCCGCCGACATCGGCGAGATGCAGTGCGACGTCCACCGAACCGGGGGCCTTGCCGAGGTAGCGCAGGGCCGCGTCGACGGCGACGTCCTGCGACTCCCGCATGTCCTGGAGGTTGTGCTCCTCGATCTGCTTCTCGGAGCCGCCGGTCGGGTAGACGGAGTCGCGGGGCATGACCGCCCGGTCCGTCCTGAACCAGCTGTCCACGACGTCCGTGATCCCGACGTCGGCGTTCGGACCCGTCGCGACGATCGTGGTCATCAGCAGTTCGCCGTCCGTGGTGCGGGTCGGCGTCCCTTCGATGGTGATGACCGGCCTGCCCTTGTCCTCTCCCAGGACGTTCGCGGTCGTGCCGGGCTGCGCCAGCGTGAAGGGCAGCGGCGCGAAGGCGGCCGTGCCGAACAGGGCGAGGACGGGCAGCGCGCAGAGGGCGAGGGCGCGGGGGCGCGAGAGACGAGTGACCACCCGCCCAATCTATCCGCCGCCGCCCGGGCTCCCGCCCGCCGCCCGGGAGCCGGGCGGGAAGGCGGAAGGCAGGCGGTAAGGCGGGAGCGGGGCGGGCGCGAGCCGCGGCGGGGTCAGCGCAGGGCGTCGGCGACTTCGCGGGCCGCGTCCAGGACCCGGGGGCCGACCCGCTCCGGTACGGCGTCCGCGAGCATCACCACACCCACGCTGCCCTCCACCCCCGACACCCCGACGAGCGGGGCCGCCGCCCCGCAGGCCCCGGCTTCGAGCTCGCCGTGGGTGAGGGTGTACCCCGGGTGGTCGGTGACCGTCTTCTGCCGGGCGGTGAGGATGGCCCGGCCGGCGGCCCCCCTGTCCAGCGCGTGACGGAACCCGGCCCGGTAGGCCACGTGGTAGTCGGTCCAGGTGGGCTCGACGACGGCGACCGCGAGCGCGTCGGCTCCGTCGACGAGCGTGAGGTGGGCGGTGGCCCCTATATCCTCGGCCAGCGAACGCAGCGCGGGCAGGGCCGCCTCCCGGACGAGGGGGTGCACCTGGCGGCCGAGGCGCAGCACGCCCAGACCGACCCTGGCCCGGCCACCGAGGTCCCGCCGGACGAGCGCGTGCTGTTCCAGGGTGGCGAGCAGCCGGTAGACCACGGTGCGGTTGACGCCGAGTTTGTTCGACAACTCGGTGACGGTCAGGCCGTGATCGGTATCGGCGAGCAGTTTGAGGACACGCAGTCCCCGGTCGAGCGTCTGAGAAGTCTCCGCGGTCACGACGCCCTCTCCCTCGTTGGTGAGCGGGGCGGTTCTCTCTTCGGAGTGCCGACACCACACCCGTCGGCGACGCACCGAGAGGCCGCCGACTGGCCATGGCACCGGCTGCGCTCCGCGGCCACACTGCCACGAGGCGTTCACGTTTCGGGGACATTAGCGAGCGGGTCCGCTCAGCGGAAGACCTCGTCCAGAATCCGGTCTGCCCGGAGAACGCTCCGGCATAACCGCCGGTCAGCGCGAAAGCGTCCGGAACGCGAACATCTACGCGCGTTCATGTCGGAGGACGTCACCGCGACACTCCGTGCACGACACGTGAACCATTGTTAACCAGGTGTAAATAATTGTTGCAGAAACTACTGGCCGTACGGCCGCCGTACACCCCTCCGAGCGTCCCTACGCCCCCGTAGCGCCGCCCGCACGCCCGTCTCGGGCGCCGCCCGCACGCCCCCGCGGCATCGGGATCGGCACCGGGACGGGACGGGCCCGGTACGAGGCGCGTCGCGCCGTACCGGGCCCGTCGCCCCGCTCACCGGTGGCGGTTCACCGCATGCGCGTGGCCCACTCCTGCACCTTCTTGATCCGGTCCTGGATCTGGCCCGCCGTCGCCTCCGCGCTCGGCGGCCCGCCGCACACCCGCCGCAGCTCCGTGTGGATCACGCCGTGCGGCTTGCCGCTCTGGTGCGTGTACGCCGACACCATCGTGTTGAGCTGCTTGCGCAGCCCCAGCAGCTGCTTGTGCGTGACCACGGGCCTGCCCTCGGCCGGCTTCTCCAGCAGGTCCGCCTCCGAGGCGGGCTTCTGGCGGCTGTGCGCGATCTGCCGGGTCTGCCGCTTCTGGAGCAGCAGCTGGACCTGGTCGGGCTCCAGCAGGCCCGGGATCCCGAGGTAGTCCTGCTCCTCCTCGCTCCCCGGGTGAGCCTGCATGCCGAACTCGGCGCCGTCGTACAGCACCCGGTCGAAGACCGCGTCGGACTCCAGCGCCTCGAAGGGCAGCTGCTCCTCGGTCTCCTCGTCCTCGAGCTTCTCCGCGTCCGCGAGGAGCTGGTCCTCCTCGGCGAACGGGTTCTCCTCGTCGCTGCCCTTCTTCGGCTTGTCGAGCACGTGGTCGCGCTCGACCTCCATCTCGTTCGCGAAGTCCAGCAGCATCGGGATGGTCGGCAGGAAGACCGAGGCGGTCTCACCACGTCTCCGCGACCGCACGAACCGGCCCACCGCCTGCGCGAAGAAGAGCGGCGTCGAGATGGTGGTGGCGTACACGCCGACCGCGAGGCGCGGCACGTCGACGCCCTCGGACACCATCCTGACCGCGACCATCCAGCGCGAGCCGTCCTCGCTGAACCTGTCGATGTTCCGGGACGCGGCCTTCTCGTCGGAGAGGACCACGGTCGGCTTCTCGCCGGTGACCGACTTGAGGATCTTGGCGTACGCGCGGGCCGACTCCTGGTCCGTCGCGATGACCAGCCCGCCCGCGTCCGGGATGCCCTTGCGGACCTCGGTCAGCCGCTTGTCCGCGGCGGCCAGCACGTTGGGGATCCAGTCACCGGTCGGCGAGAGCGCGGTGCGCCAGGCCTGCCCGATGGCGTCCTTGGTCATCGGCTCCCCGAGCCGCGCGGCGATCTCGTCCCCCGCCTTGGTGCGCCAGCGCATGTTGCCGCTGTAGCTGAGGAAGATCACGGGGCGGACGACCCCGTCGGCGAGGGCACTGCCGTAACCGTACGTGTAGTCGGCCGAGGACCGCCGGATGCCGTCGTTGCCCTCCTCGTACGCCACGAAGGGGATCGGGTTGGTGTCCGACCGGAACGGCGTGCCGGTGAGGGCGAGCCGGCGGGTCGCCGGGTCGAACGCCTCCTGGCACGCCTCCCCCCAGGACTTCGAGTCACCGGCGTGGTGGATCTCGTCGAGGATCACGAGCGTCTTGCGCTGCTCGCACCGGTTGCGGTGCAGCATCGGGCGCACGCCCACACCCGCGTAGGTGATCGCGACCCCGTGGTACTCCTTGCTCACGGGCCCGGCACTGTAGTCCGGGTCCAGCTTGATGCCTATGCGGGCCGCGGCTTCCGCCCACTGCTTCTTGAGGTGCTCGGTGGGCGCCACGACGGTGATCTGCTGCACCACGTGGTGGTGCAGCAGCCATGAGGCGAGGGTCAGCGCGAAGGTGGTCTTCCCGGCGCCGGGCGTCGCGACCGCGAGGAAGTCGCGCGGTTGCTCCTGGATGTACTTCTCCATGGCACCCTGCTGCCAGGCGCGCAGCTTCCCGGCCGTCCCCCAGGGGGCGCGGCCGGGAAAGGCGGGTGAGAGGTGGTGGGAGGCGGTAGTAGTCACGGTCTCCGGTTCAGGGCACTCGGGTACGTGGGGCGGTGTCCCGCACGGGCCAGAAACAGCCCGTACGCGATACGACAACCGGGCCACCCTACCGGCGGGCGGCGCCGAACCCCGTACGGACCAGCCGTGGCTCCGTCGCGCTGAGACGGGCTTCACAGGGCACGGTGCGGGACGCATGGGCGCCGCCGCTCCCCGCCACACGTCCGGACGGGGCGTCCCGACGGCTCAGGCCGGTGCTGTGTGTCCGCACGCCGGTGCTAGGGGTCCGTCCGCACCCGCGTAGCGACCCACACCCCCACGAGTGCCACCGCCGCCATCGGCAGGAACACCACCGCGAACGCCCCGGGGTGCGCCGTGGCGGTACCGCTGCCGACGGCCCCGTGCGCGGCCGCACCCACCGAGCCGCCGCCGAGCGCGGCGAAGGCGGCGCCACCCACGGCGAGCAGCAGCGCGTTGGACAGACCGTCCGAGATCTGGAGGGCGGCCGAGTTGGCCCCCGCCTCCTGCGGGGCCGACAGCTTCAGGAGCAGCACGCTCGTCGACGCGATCACCATGCCCATGCCGAAGCACCCGACACCCCAGACCACGGCCAGGGTCCACACCGGTACGGCCTCGATCAGCACACTCGGCGCCGCGACGATCGCCAGGGTCACGAGCACCATGCCCACCACCATGAGCGCCCCGCGGTGAGGCTCCAGCCGGGGCCGGGCCAGGACGTACGAACCGAGCGCCCAGGTCAGACCGCCGGCGGCCAGGGAGAGACCGGCCATCGTCGGGGACAGGCCGCGCTGGGTCACGAGCATCAGGGGGACGAAGGACTCCGCGACGATGAACGAGCCGGCCGAGATCCCCCGCAGCAGGATCACGGCGGGCAGCCCCCGCTCGGCCCGCACCGTCCCCCGGGGCAGCAGTCCCCGCACGGCGGGGACGAGCAGCGCGGCACCCGCCACGGCCGGGACCAGCGAGACCCACCGGAGCTCCTGCCCCGCGTACTGGAGCAGCCCGGCGCCCGCCGAGATCCCGAGCGCGAGCCGGATGCGGCGCCGGTCGAAGGGCTCCGCGGCGGCCTCCGCGTCCGCGGCGCCTCCCGCCATCCGCCGGATCGCGGGAAGCGCGAGCCCCAGGGGCAGGAGGATCAGGACCGGGATGCCGACGAAGACCCAGCGCCACCCGAGGTGCTCGGTCACGGTCCCCGAGGCCAGCGGGCCGACGACGGACGGGACGATCCAGGCAGCCGAGAAGCCGGCCATGATGCCCGGCCGGATCCGCTCCGGGTAGGCCCGCCCGATGACGACGTACAGGGCCACGATCACGAGCCCACCGCCGACGCCCTGCACGGCCCGGCCCAGGATGAACGTCCACATGCCGGCCGCGGTCCCGGAGAGCAACAGCCCTGCCCCGAAGGCCCCGATACCGGTGGCGAGCGGGGCGAGGGGCCCGCGCCGGTCGGCCCACTGCCCGGAGAGCACCATGGCGAAGAGGCTGGTGGTGAAGTACGCGGAGAAGGCGAACGCGTAGAGCGGGATCCCGTGCAGCTCCCGGGCCGCCACCGGCATCGCCGTGCCCACGGCGGTCGCCTCGAAGGCGATGAGCAGGACGACAGAGACGATGCCGATGCTGAGCGCCCGGTAGGTGCGCCCCAGCACACCCTCCGCGGGTACGTCCGCGGGTACGTGCGCGGCTATGTCTTCGCGGGGGGCCGTGACCTCGGCGTCACGTGGTTCCAGGACACTCATGAACCCCAGGGTAAGGGCCGAAACACCGGATGGACCCTGTCGGTGGGCGGAGCGCGGGTCGGCCGTCGGTCGTAGGTCCACCGGGCCCCACTGTGAACGCCGCATGGCAGTCGCGTTGCGGGGCTGCCGCCGCCCTTGAACGGCGCGGCGCCGTGCCCGTACGGTCGGTGGCACAGGGAGCAAGACACCTGGCCGTGTGCCCGAGTGGTTCAGGGGCTCGACTGCAACTCGAGTTACACCGGTTCGAATCCGGTCACGGCCTCCGGCGGTACCCGGCGCTCCCGGGAGACCGCCTCAGCGCGAGGCCCGACGGCAACGGCCGCCCCCACAGTGCGGGGGGCGGCCGTTGCCGTACGCCAGGAAGCGTCGCACCCGTACCGCCACCCCACTCAGTTCGTCACCTGATGCCGCACGGCCCACCAGGCAGAGCCGCCAGTACCCACCGCGCCCCGTCAGCTCAGCGAAGGGTGTCGTCGTCGAACGCCCACGGAGTCAGTCGGTTTCCCGGTCGTTCCATTGTTGGTCCCCATGATCCTTGCTCGTGGTGCGCTTCCACCTCAAGCAGACCCTCAGGCGCTGGCCCCGGGCGGGCTCAGAGGCGCCGTCGGATCGTGCGCCGTTCCGCGTCAGGCGGCCGTCGGCAGCGCGGAGGGGATCTCGGGAGGCGTCGCGCATCCCATCTCCTCCGTCACCGACCGAGCGAACGTTCTCAGCAACTGCCACCGCAGTTCCGCTCCGAGGGTCACACCCGCCACCTCGAACCGGAGGGGCGGATCCGACGACTGCGACGCCGGCGCTCCGGGTACCGCGCATACCGCAAGCAACTGCGTGCGGCCGGGCCCTGGTTCCGGTGCCACGTACACGGCTTTGTTCACCCGGTGCCAGGTCAGCCGGTTCTTGGGATCTTCCATCATCCCGAGCGAGAGCACCGACCACTTGACGGAGACATCCACGGTCCTCGTGGCCCTGTCTCCCTCGAACGCGTCCATCCGGCAACCGGTGTGGCTGTCGTGCTGCAGATCCGAAGGCTTCCACTTCTCGGCCTCCTGCACGAGCCGATTCGCCAGCACATCCGCCTGAGGCGTCCCGCTCACCTGGACGTCGCCTGCGCCCGTCGTCCCGACGGCCGCCTCCACGTTCCCGGCGCCGAGCAATGACTTACAGCGCTTCAGTTCCGGTGACTCCGCGCGGTCATCTCCTCCTGAACACCCGGAGAGAAACACACAGATGACCATCAACGCGGCGGTGGTCACTCCCTTGAAACTGCGAAGCGCTTTCACATGACCCTTCCTTGGTCGCGGCGGCGGTCTCCGGTCAGCCGTCCCTTTCGGTCGTAGGCTTGCCGGCCCACTGCGCACGCGGCGTGGACCGTGTGCCCGAGTCGTTCAGGGGCTCGACTGCGACGCGAGTTGCACCGGCACGAATCCGGTCACGGCCTCCGGCGGGAGAACCCGAAAGCAAACGCCCACCCTCATGGTCCCGGGCGGCCGGTGCCGTCCGCCCCGGACGCTACTTCGGCGTGAGTACGGGGCTCTTCGGCAGACCGCCGTTGTTCTCGCAGTCGAGTTCCTTCACCAGCTCGAGCGACACGGCGTGCAGAATCCGCATGTTCATGTTGCGGTACTCACGCGTGTCGGGCGCGTCGCTCTTCCCGCGCCCGAAGCCGCCGTGAATGCGCAGCGGGGTTTCGTCCGACCCTTCCAGTTGGGGGCTGACGCACTCGAAGTACAGTGACGCGCCGCCTCGCCCGACGGACGACTGCACACCCATCGTGTACAACTCGTCGCCGGCCGGCAGCCCTTCGTCCTCCACGTCCTGCGGGGCGTACATGGAGTACTTCACGCCTCCGTGGTCCGTCTGCTCCGCGCCCTTCGGATTCAGCTCGCAAAGGGTGTCCCCACCGGCCCACGTACGACCGGACGCGTACCCCTCCTTGAGAGCCGCGACCACCCTCTTCATGCCCTCCGGGCTCTGGCGGAAGAAGAGCTTGTCGCCCGTGACCTTCTCGACCATGTCCGCCAGCGAGCCGGCGAACACGCCACCGCACACCTCGTCGGCCCCGACGAACGTCTTCGGCTCCTTCTCGTCGGAGGCACAGGCAGCACTCCCTGCGCCCAGGGCCAGGACCATCGCAGCAGCCATCAGAAAGCGTCGCACCAGCGCACACCCCTCTCGATCGTCTCGCTTTCGGCACTCCAACCGCCGGTTCGCAGTCGTCGGGCCGTCACCGGTCTCCGGACACACGCCGCGGTGCACATCAGGCCTCCGGTCCGACGCCTTGGACCCGCGCACGGAGATTCCCGTCGCCGTAGCCGATGAGCCTGGAGTCATCCATGTCCTCGGCCAATGAACCCTCGGTCCTGGCGTCCAACGCCTCGACCTCTCCCTTGTGCCGTGCAAGGAAGTCGTCGACCGGGCTCTCCGTATAGGCCTCGCCGGCTGTGTAGACGATCTTCTTCTCGTCGGCCGTGAGGTCCTCCAGTTTCTCCTTGTTCTCGTCGATCGCCTTGTCCCCCATTCCCCCGACGACATCACCGATGAACTGCTCGGCGGCTCCGGTCGCCGTATCGGTGAAGATGGGTACCAGGAGTGCACCGGCGCCGATCACCGGCGCGGCGGGAAGGAAGAACGCAGCCGTCGCGACTCCGGCACCGAGCGCGGCAGTACTGCCGAACTCGACCCAACCTGCACGTGTCTCCGCTGCCTTTTCGTAGTCTTCATGGGTCTTGAGGTTCGTTGCCTCGATCTGCTCCGCCCGTGACTGGTCCAGCATCCCCTGTACCTCGGCACCTATTTTCACCGCGCGTCGGACGCCGCCCGCGTCGATGTCACCGTCCTTGTCCACTTGTGCCTCAAGCGCACTGCTGGTGTACACCTGCTCGGCAGCACTCACGGATGCGTAGGCGTCCGGATGGTGCCCCAAGGCGCTGAGGAACTGTCGGGTCACGTCGCGGCCGTTCCGCTCGGCAGTGTCTGAGAAGTCGAGGTGCCCTTCTCCGTTCCCACCGGGCGCGAAAATGCTGCCCTCCTTGTTCTTGTCCATCGCCCAGTTGATGTCATCGATATACCCGGCGCCCATCGCCCCCAGGCTGTCGGACAGGGAAGCCTGATGCTTGAGCAACTTGGCGTCCGAGTACTTCTCCATGACGTCACGCATGATCTCGGCGTTGTCACCGTCCCGGACCACGCCCGCGTCCGGGTGGCCGGCCGGGTAACCGAGCGTCGCCGCTTCCAGCGCGTGCCCCAGAGCGTCCGGCATGTGGCCGAGCGAAGCCTCCAGCTCCTTCTGGTCGAGCGAGTTGACGTCCCCGAACGACTCCCACTTCTCGTTGCCGAAGAAGTCGAGGTAGTTGTCGATCGGCTCGCCGTCCGCCTTCCCGAGATCCGCGGTGGCTCCCTCGTCGACCGTGCCGTCCTCGTTGTACGCGGTCGGCGGGTCGTGGAAGAAGTGCTTCGCCGCGTCCGGGCTGTTGCCGAGCGCCTCCAGCATGGCCGTGGTCGGTTCGTAGCCGGCCCCGTTGACGCCCGAGGGGTTGAACGGGTTCTTGAAGGGGCTGTTCACCACCTTGTTCTCGGCGAACATGTACGGGTCCTTCTGGTGCAACTGCGCCACGTGCTCGGCTATGGGGTTCAGGAACTTGGCGTCGTAGTTCCCGTACCGCATGATCCCGCCGAGCAACTGGTAGCCGAACGGTCCGCCGGCGTCGTACTTGGCCAGCGGGATGCGCTCTGTACCGAGCTTGCGCAGCTCCGGCCCCCACTCGGCGGTGAACGCCTTGTCGTGGGAGGCCGTGGCCAGGTTGAGGCCCAGGTTCTCCTGGAGCGCCTGGACGTCCTTGAGGCGTTCCTTGTCGACCTTGCCGTACTCGTAGGTGTCCGTGGAGAGCTGACCGAAGAAGGCGAGGGACTTCTCCGGGCCGAGCTTCTCGTAGAAGTTCTTCGAGAACTCCACCGACTTGTTGTTGTCCTTCAGGAGCTCGTTGAGCTGCTGCAGTTCGGTGTGCGTGATGTCGCGGCCCTTGGCGGCCAGGTCGGCGGCCCGGGCGGCCTCCTCCTGGTCCATCTTCGTGTACTTCGGCGCGCTGAAGTCCTTGCCCTCGGTGACGTTGGCCTCGAGGGAGTTCTTGAAGGACACGTCCGTGTCGCCGCAGGTCTCGACGATGCTGTCGATCTTCTTCTGCCACGCCGCGATGTTCTCCTTCTGCTGGCGCACCAGTTCCGGGTAGTCGGGGTCGTGGTGGCGCAGAGCGGGCGGGATGTCCTCCACCGGGTGCCGCGCGGTGACCTTGCCCTTGGCGTCCACATGGATACCGGCCGCCGGACCCTCGTGGTCCCGGATGTCGATCAGGTCGTCCTTGGCCTTCTTGATGGCCGTGTGGGCCTCTTCGAGAATCTGCTTGACGCCCTTGGCCTCGGCGGCGGCGTCCTTGAACTCCTGGGCCGTCTTGCCGATGAACCCCTTGGTGACGCCCGCGTTGGCGCCTTCCCATTCGGCCTTGTCCGCCTTGGTCTTCATGCCGTCGTTGGCTTCGCCGGCCAGCTTGTCCAGCTGCGTGACCATGTGTGCCCAGTCGTCGGCCGCGGCCTTCAGCTTCGTCGTCGGCGCGTCGATTATGTCCGCGTACTCCATGTTCCTACGCTCCCCCGTGGGCTACTTCAGGTACTCGCTCAGCTTGGAGACGGAGATGAGATCGCCGCCGATCTGCACGTCGTCCTTCGTGTGGGCGGACTTCGTGTAGTCAAGGTGGTTCGAGATCTGCGCGCAGGCGTCGAGCAGCGTCTTCATATGCGTCTGCCAGCGATCGTGCACCTTGAGCAACGCTGACCCACTGGTGAAGTTGGCGCTCGTCAGCGCGTTCGCCGCGTCGAACGTGGCGGCCCGGGCATGGTCCCCGTCCTTGGCGAGCCGGGTGTGCAGGGTGTACGCGTCATGCCCGATGGCACCCAGGTGGTCCTGGTTGACGGCCAGATCGGCATCCGCCGGACCGCTGCCGCTGCCGCCGCCCTCCGTCGGGAGGCCGTTGAGCCGCATGTCGACCCGCTGGGTCGATTCCGCCCGAAGAGCCGCCCATTCTGCGTCGAACGTCACGTATTCCCCCGCACTCGTTCCCGGTTGCCGTCGGCCTCGTTATCGCTGACGCCCACGCTAACCGTTCGGTTTCGGCTGCGGGGCGCCGGGATGGGCGCACGTACCGCGCCATTCGGATGAAGACGGATAATCGTTGCAGGGTCTTTCGTCGTTCCGAGTCGCGGAACCGGCGGCGGGACCCATCACAGCGCTGCGGCGGCGCAGACATTGCAGGCATTGCAGGCGATGTGACGAGTCGAGGTTCCGGGGTTTCGTTGCCTGCCCAGGAGATGTGCCGATCGGAGCCTGCTTCAATTGGACATGGCCATATCCGAGGGAGGCGAGCAACTTGCCCCGGCATGGCTGGATATCGGAAACAATGTGTGCGGCATCCTCCACGGACGAAGCAATGTGTCCCTGGTCCTCGCGCACTTCGTCGCGGCCGGCTGGAGCTCCAGGCCCTCCTCGCGGGAGGGCCACGAACTGGAGACCGGTCGGTGCCGGCTCGAGATCGACCCCACCGATGAGGGCGTGCTCCTGAACGGGGTCATCGACCCGCAGCGGCTAGGGGAACTGGGCGCGCTGCTGGCCCGGCTCACCCCACGTTTCGGCCTCGAACCTCATGACGACGACGGCACCCTCGTGGAGCAGGTCGACGGCCGCACACCGGGTCCGGCGGCGGCATTCGAAGCGGCGGCGACAGCTGAACCGGCCGTCGCGAAGGGTCCACGCCGGGGAAGCCGAAACGCACACCGCCGCAGCCGGTGACGCGAAGCGGTCGCCACGGCTACGGGGCGCACCTCATCCGGCAGACCCATCGCCCTGGCTCGGAGGGCCCGGATACGGCGAGTGGGGATGCTGGGCCCCCTGCGACGGAGCGTGGGGCGGGTAGGGAGCCTGCGGCTGAGACTGCTGGTACGGGTACGACGCCGGGGGCTGCTGCGGCGCGTACGGCGGGGCGGCCGAGGCGGCCGCCTTGCGGCGCCGGGACCGTACGGCCATGAGGGCCGCGGCTCCACCGACGAGAACCGCCGCTCCGACGCCCACGCCGATCCACAACGTGTTGTTGCCGCTCCCGCCAGCCGCCGGGGCGGCGACAGCGGCATCCGGCTTGCCACCTGCCTCGGAACCGGCCCCGGCCTCCGACGGCTCCGCGGCGGGAGACGGGGACGCTGCCGCGGCGAGGTCGGGAAGCGGGTACTCGTCGGCGGGGCCGGGGTCTCCCGGTGTTTTCAGGGCGACGCTCGGACGAACGACTCCGTAGCCGATGTAGTCGGTGCGCTCGTCACCGCTGACCGGGCCACTCGCGGTGTTGAGCAGTACGCGCAGGACCTGGTTGTTGGTCCAGTCGGGGTGCTGGGACCAGAGCAGGGCGGCGGACGCCGAGACGATCGCGGTGGCTGCGCTGGTTCCGGTGCCCTTGCACAGCTGGGTTCCACCGCTGCAGGCGTACACCATGTCTACGCCAGGGCCGGCAAGGTCGACCTGTTTCCCGTACTGGGAGATTTTCGCTCTTTGTAGATCTTTGCCGACCGCCCCGACACCGACAACACCGGGAGTCCCTGCCGGGTATTCCAGTACGTTGCCTTCATCTGCCGTGTTTCCGGTGGACGCGAAGACAAGAGCACCTTCGTCGAGTGCGTACTGCACTGCGTCGGCGAGACGCTGAGAACCTGTTTGGTTACCCATGGAGATATTGATGACCTTGGCGCGCTTTGTTGCTGCGTAGCGGATTGCCGCCGAGACGTCGTCGTTGAAGTTTTCTCCACCGGTGGCGCCGTTCACCTTGCCGGTGTCATCCCTCACGCGAATGGGGAGGATTTTGGCACCCGGGGCCAGGCCAGAGGCAGCACCATCACCACCCGCAGCGGCGCCCCCCGCGATGAGAGCCGCCATACCGGTCCCATGGTTGTCATAATCCGTGGTCTCGTCCCCAGGCGAGTCGGCCGCCAGGTCCTTCCCCTTGAGGACCCGTCCCGAAAGACTGGGAACGGACGGGTCCACACCCGAATCGATGACGGCGACGATGACGTTCTTGCCCGTGCTGCTTTTCCACATCTGCTCGGCTTGCATCGCGTCGAGATGCCACTGCTGCGAGCGGGCAGAATCCGCATACACGGGGCTGGCGCTCAGCAGGAGCAGTGCCGCCGCGGCCGAGGCGAGGGTTCCACGACACATGACCGTGGCACTGTTGGCGCGCATCCGATACCCCTTGTCTGACTTCCTACCGCTCAGTCGATGACTGGCGGGACAACGCGTCGGCCGCCCTGTTGCCACGTCTCCTCGTCCTCGACAAGGTAATCCGGGCGCTCGCCCTCATCCCGACGTGGATCACGAGATCGCTGAGGAGCGAGCGCTCCACGTCCTGCTTGCCCGGCCGCACGGCCCTCGCCGCCTGCCGCCGCGCCTCGCACCAGACCGGTGCCCCCAGGCGTGAACGGACGAGAGGCGGCCGCGGCGCGTCCCGGCTGTTGGGGGCGGCCAGCCACGACACCACCGGGCTCGCCTGCCAAGCGGCGACCGCCAACGATACCGCTCTGGCTTCCACCACCGGCTCCACCGACACCCGCGCCGTGGCCCATCGGCGCACGACCGGCATGAGCAGCTTCGCCACCGATCACAGTGCCGCGCGGAAGCCCTCCCGCAGGGCGCCCAGTCATCTGTGCGGCAGGCCTACCACCGACGATCCCACCGTCTCTGCTCGGTCGCCCGACAGGGTTGACCCCGGAGTTCCCGGGCCCCGACGCCAATGGCGGACGAGTAGTGGCGGTCGCCTTGCCACCCGTAGTCGCAGGCGGCACCGTCAGCCCGCTGCGGACGTTGGGCGGAGAAACAGCAGGAGTGGTGAGAAGTCCATCCGGTTTGTTCGAGGCGGCGGGAGCCGACGGGCCCACCGCAGTGTCCGGTGGGGCCGTCGGCAGGGTCGCGACACTGTCGATCTCGGTCGCCACCGGGGGCAGCACCGCACTGCTCACCGGAGGATGCACCGTGGAACCGACCGGCGCCGTCACCGCCGCGTGGGAGGACGAGGAAGCAGACGGGGCACTTACGGATTGACGACCGCCATCGGACGCCCCGACACCTCCAGGCTGGGTGCCGGCGGATCGCCCTGCCGTTTCCCCGCCAGCGATGTAATCACCACTCACTCGTCCACCCGTGTCCTCCGGCGCAATCACCTGCGGCGGCGGCGGGAACGTCGGCTTCTTGAGGCCACCGATGCCGTCGGCGCTGTGACTGTAGGCCTCGGAAAGCTTCTTCAGCTCCTTCGCCGCAGCAATTCTCTCCGTCTCCATTTCGCCGGTCAGCTTCTTGACCAGCGCCGACGAGTCCGGGTCGTTCGGTGCAGCCAGTGCGGCATCGAGATTGCTCTGCGCCCCCGCCTTGGGGCGGGGTGCCGCCGCCTTGGCAAGGGCGATCGCGTCGGCCGCGTGACCCAGCTGCGTGGACGCCCCCTTGCTGTAGTCACCGAGCCGCAGCGTCGCATTGGCCAGGTCGGCGGCCCACGTGCGGAACGACTCCGCGCCCTGGCCCTTCCAAGCCACGACCTGCGGACGGACCTTGAGCTCCTCGGCGACCTTGTTGATCGCCGTCGCCGCGCTCGCCAGACGGTCGGCCACAGACTGCACGGCCGCGCTGTTCGCCTGGTCCAGCCAAGCGATCATCTGCTCGTGCGACATTTCCTCGAAAGATGTCGTCATTCCGCTCCCCCGTCTACGCCGGCGCACGCCATGTCGTACTCACTCCCACGAACCACCGGTCTGCTCGGTCGGTGAGGGCTTGGGAGTCGCCGCCGCCTGCCCACCGCCCTGCTGTCCCTCACCGGGAACCGGGTTGTACTCCCCGGGGTAGTGCTTCTCCGCGTCCCGCTTGATCGCCAGCATGCGGTCACGGATGTCGTCGTCGAGATTCTCGTAACCCTTGTGTGCCGCCAGCACCGCGATACTCATGCCCTCGATGGACTCCGACAGCAGCTTCGAGAGGGTTTCCAGCTCCGTGACGACCTTCTGGTACGAAGTGAACAACCCCGATGCCTCGGCCCACGAAGGATCCCCGAACTGGGTTTTCTCGATGGAGACTTCGCCCAACTTCTTGGCGTCGGCCGGCGACTTCTTGAGGTCGCGCAGTATCTCGTCGACATGGTCGCGGAACTTCGTGAACGACGTCAGCTCCGTGGCCAGTTCCATGGCCGCGACCGCCCCGGCCACAGGAGACATGAACGGCAGAGCCGCCAGCCCCGCCAACCCTGCTCCGGCCCCGTCACTCGGCAGCACAGCACCCTCCCCGTATCCGGCTGGCTACAACATTCGGGATCACTGTAGTCAGCACCCGTGACACACCGCATCCCCGGGTTGCACGTGCAACGTGAATCACCGTCAGGGCCTGGGCGTTGCCACCGCTGCCTGCGGGCGGATCGGCAGGCGGTTGACCGGGCGGCCCGTGGCGGCGCGGACCGCTGCGGCCACCGCCGCGGGGGAGGTCACCACCGGCACGGCCGAGGCCGCCTTCGCGCCGAAGGGGGCCACCACGTCGCGCTCCTCGACCAGTTTGACGATGCGGATGTCCGGGGCGTCCAGGGACGTCGGAAGCGCGTACCCCGTGAGGTCGGGGTGGCGGATCAGGCCGCGGGCGGTGCGGAGGTTCTCCGTGAGGGCCGCTCCGATCCCCTGGGTGACGCCCGCCTCGATGCGGGTCGCCAGTTGGGACGGGTTCAGGACACGGCCGACGTCCTGGGCGACCGCCATCTCGACCACCCGGACCGAGCCGAGCTCGACGTCCACGTCGACCACCGCGCGGACCGCGCAGAAGGCCAGGCCCACGAAGGCGTCGCCCTGCCCGGACTCGTCCAGGGGTTCGGTCGGGTGGGGGCGGCACTGGGCGGTGGCCCAGAGCTCCTTGCCGTCCATGGCCTCCATGACCGTCGTGGACAGCACCCCGTCGTACGACGTGATCTTGCCGTCGGCGATCTGGAGGAGTTCCGTGGACATGCCGAACTTGTGGGCCAGGGGCTGCAGCAACTGGGTACGGACCATCTTGGCGGCGCGTTCGACCGCGCCGCCCGACACCCAGGTGTGGCGCCCGTGCGTCGCCGGGCCCGCGGGGGGCTGGTCGGTGTCCACGGCGGCCACGTGGACCTCTTCGACGCCCAGGGTCTCCTGGACGATCTGGCGGGCGAGCGTCGTGAAGCCCTGGCCGGTCTCGACGGCCGCGCAGATGACCGTGGCGACACCGTCGTGGACCCGCACGGTGGCCGTGGAGACCTCGTCCGTGCCCTCGGCGCCGAGCATGTGGACCATGCCCAGCGCGTACCCGACACCCCGGCGTACCGCCCCCGGTTCGCCGGCGCCCTCGGGGCCGCCCGGCAGCAGCCAGTCGTCCTCCGGGGCGTCCTTCGGGAGCGCGGGGAGCGGGCAGTCACGGACCGCCTGCAGGAGCTCGGCCACCGGGGCCGGGCACGTCACCGTCTGGCTGGTGGGGAGGATGTCACCGGTGGACAGGGCGTTGCGGAGGCGGAGTTCGGCGGGGTCGACGCCGATCTTCGCCGCCAGTTTGTCCATCTGGCCCTCGTAGGCCGCGCAGACCTGCATCGCGCCCTCTCCGCGCACATGGCCGGAGGGCGGGTTGTTCGTGCGGACCGCCCAGCCCTCGATGAAGGCGTGCGGGACCACGTAGGGCCCGCAGGCGAAGGCCACGGCGGCGGCGAGGGATTCGGACGAGGAGTCGGCGTAGGCGCCCGCGTCGAGGAGGATCTGGGCCTCGACCTTGACCAGCCTGCCCTCGGCGTCCGCGTGGTGGCGGTAGCGCAGCAGCGTCGGGTGGCGGTGCGCGTGGCCGAGGAAGGACTCCTCGCGCGTGGCGGCCAGTTTGACCGGGCAGCCGGTGCGCAGGGCGAGCAGGCCGAGGGGGATCTGGAAGCCGGGGTCCTCGCGGTCGCCGGTGGCGCCGGGGACGCCGGTCACGACGACCTTGACCCGGTCGGCGTCCAGGCCGAAGCAGGCGGCGGCGAGGTCGCGGTCGGTGTGCGGGTCGGTGGAGGCGGTGTACAGCTCGACGCCTCCGTCGGGGCGGGGCACGGCGAGCCCGGCCTCGGCACCGATCGGGGCGGGGTCCTGGCGGCCGATGCGGTACAGGCCCTCGACGATGACCTCGCCCACGGCGTCCGGGTCGCCGTAGCGCAGGGGGATGTGGCGGACGAGGTTGCCGTCGGGGTGCAGGGGTTCCGCGGCGAAGGCCTTCTCCGGGTCGGTGACCGGTTCGAGCACCTCGTACTCCACCGCGATCGCCGCGGCGGCCAGCCGGGCGGTGTCGGGGTGGTCGGCGGCGACGGCGGCGATGGCCTCGCCGTGGTGGCGCACGATGTCGGACGCGAAGACGGGCCGGTCGACCACGCTCCTGCCGTACATGGTGTCGCCGGGGATGTCTTGGTGGGTGACGACCGCCCGGACGCCGGGCATCGCGGCGGCGGCCGACGGGTCGACCGACAGGATGCGGGCGTGCGCGTGCGGGGAGCGGAGCACCGCTGCCCACAGCAGCCCTTCGGCCCAGAGGTCGGCCGCGTAGGGGAACGTGCCTTCCGCCTTGGCGCGCGCGTCCGTCGGCGGGAGGGAGGCGCCCAGGCCGTGCGCGGGCGGCTCGAGGTCCGGGCCGGGACCGGCGCCCTCGGGCTGCGGTGACGTGAGGGTGGTGCTGGTCGCGGTGGCTGCGTCGCTGCTCACGCCGCCTCCTTGTCGTTCGCCCCGCTGCTGCCGCGGCGGCTGGTGGTGTGGGTGACCGGTGGGACGGGAGACGCGGTGTTCACCGGGGGTCTCCCTCGTGGGCGTGGTGCTGGACGCCGCCCGCACCGGGGGCCGCCTGGTGCGGGATGCGGGGTTCGTCGTCGGCGGATGCCGCCTCCGCGGTCGCCTCCCGGCCCGCGACGACCTCGCGTACGGCGTCGAGCACGCCCCTGTAGCCGGAGCAGCGGCAGAGGTTGCCGCAGAGGGCCTGCCGCGTCTCCAGCTCGGTGGGGGCGTGGTTGCCCTCCAGGAGGTCGTGGACGGTCATGGCCATCCCCGGGATGCAGAAGCCGCACTGGACCGCTCCGCAGTCGGCCAGGGCCCGCTGGACGTCGGAGGGTTCCCCGTCCACCGCCAGGCCTTCGACCGTGCGGACCTCGCTGCCGGCCGCGGTGGCCGCGGGGACGAGGCAGGAGGCGACGAGCCGGCCGTCGACCTGGACGTTGCACGCCCCGCATTCGCCCTGCGAGCAGCCGTCCTTCGCCCCGGCGAGGCCGAGGCGCTCGCGGAGGACGTAGAGCAGCGACTCGCCGATCCAGGCGTCGGCGACGGGCCGGTCCACGCCGTTCACGTGGAGGACGTACGACGCCGCCGGGTGCTCGCTGGGTACGTCGATGAGTGCGGGAGCGGGGGTGGCAGGTGTGCCGGGCACCGCGTCCGGCGTCCCGGAGGCGTCGTCGCCGCTCTCCGGGGGCGCGGGTGCCTCAGCGGCGTCCGTGGGGGCTTCCCCCGGGGCTGCTGCGGGCTCCGGGGCGTCACCGGGGGTACCGGCTCCGCCGTGTTCCGCCGGGGCTCCCCCGACCGGTGCCGCGAATGCCTCGTCGGCCGGCACCGCGGAGACTCCCTCGGCCGTTTCCTCGACGGATTCTTCGGAGGCTTCGTCGGCGGCTTCCGCGGAGGCGTCCCGGGTGCTCGCCGTGAAGGGGTCCCCGTGGCTCGCCGAGGCGTCCCAGGTGCTCGCGGTGACGGGGTCCTCGGGGCCGCCCGGGACGTCGGGCTCGTATCCGCGCGTGCCGTCGGGGTCCTCACCGGAGGTGTCTCCGGCCGTGCCGGATCCGGGCACGTCAGCCCCGGCCGCCTCCGGCTCTCCGGCCTCCTGCTCCGCCGGGCCGGGGAACCCGTGCCCGGCGGCGGCCGCGGGCTCCTGCGGGGCGGGCGCCGGCTCCGGTGCGGCCCACGGCGCGGGGGCGCCGCCCGGCAGCGTGGCCGGGGGCGCGTCCGCGTACCACTGCGACGCCGTCGCCGAGGCCGCGTACTCGCCGGACTCCTCCGGGAGGTCGCCGTCCGCGACCGGGATCGTCCACTGCCCGGTGTGACCGAGGGGTTCGGGGACCGGCTCGGGGGACGGTGCGGCGGACTCGGCCCCGGAGAAGTGCCACTGCGCCGTCGTGGACGACGTCTGCCCGTACTGCGAGGTGTCCGGGTGCTGCTCCTGGTACGCCCCGTGCGTGCTGTTCGGGTCGGGCCAGTGGACCGCTTCCGGTGCCGGCTCCGGGTGCCCGGCGTCCGCGCGGTCCTGCCGGCCCGGCGTCTGGACGACCCAGCTGCCGGTCGCCGCGGGGTCCAGCCCCGCGGCGGGGGTCAGCGGAAGGATCATCGGCGGGACGTAGCTGTGCCCGGGAGCGGCCAGGGGGACGCCGCCGAGGTTCGCCAGGTCCTCCGGAGGCAGGTGGACGAAGGCGGTCGCCTCCGCGTCGTACTCGCCACCCTGCGGGGTGGGTTCCCAGCCGGCGTACGGGTCGGGCTGCCCGTGCGGCTGCTCGGGGTTCTCCTCGTTGCTCACGACAGTGCCCTCCCCAGTGCGCGTCGGGCGAGCGCGGCGACCGTGCGCCGCAGGTGCAGTACGGCGGGAGGCAGCGGTGGCGCCTCTCCCCCGTCGTCCGGTGGGGCCTGGTCCGGGATGCAGGCCGCGGCGACGTACTCGCCGAAGGCGGCCAGCGCGTCGGGGGCCAGGCCGCGTTCGCCGTCCCAGTCGATCAGGGAGGCGATCCAGCGTTCGGCCTCCAGGGGCCTCAGCGGCATGGGGGCGATCGCGCCGACCGCGCAGCGCACACCGCGCCGCGCCGGGTCCAGGACGATCGCCACGGAGGCGGTGGCCCGCCCGGGGCCGGTGCGGCCGGTGGCCTTGAGGAACACCTGGGGAGCGTGCAGGAGCGGTACGCGGACGAAGCCGATCAGTTCGGCGGGTTCGAGCATCTCGCGGCCGGCCAGCAGGTGCGAGACGGGGATCTCGCGCCGGGCTCCGCCGGGTCCCGCGATGACCAGGTCGGCCTCCAGGGCCGCCAGCACCGGCAGGGCGTCGCCGGTCGGGGCCGCGGTGGCGATGTTGCCGCCGAGTGTTCCGGCGTTGCGGATCTGGGGCGGGCCCGCGGCGCGCGCGGACGCGGCCAGCGCCGGGATGAGGGCGGCGAAGTCGGGCCGGCCCATGCGGGCGTGGGTGAGGCCGGCCCCGAGGAGGGCGTGGCCGTCCTGGTAGTGCCAGCCGCGCAGTTCGCTGATGCGGCCCAGGCCGACCAGTCCCGAGGGCCGCAGGAGGCCCTTGTTGACGGCCGCCATGAGGTCCGTGCCCCCGGCCACGGGGACGGCGGCGGGCATGGCGCCGAGAGCCG
This sequence comes from Streptomyces sp. NPDC005899, assembly GCF_040629645.1. NCBI lineage: Bacteria > Bacillati > Actinomycetota > Actinomycetes > Kitasatosporales > Streptomycetaceae > Streptomyces > Streptomyces sp. NPDC005899. The sequence goes on from NZ_JBEXWB010000043.1 coordinate 21,905, forward strand.
CCACGGCCTCGTCGAGCGAGGCCGGGAGCGTCACCGACCGCATCGCCTGCGGTGCGTGCGTGGTCAACCCAGCTGCCCCTTCCCGGTGTCCCGGCAGTCCCGCCTGTCCGCCGTACGGTACGTGCTCACGGCCGGGACGTGGCAACTCTGGCACATCTTCCGTGCGGACCGGCGCGAGGGTCCGCGAAGGGCGCATCCGTCCCCCACCAGGGGGTACACCACCTTTGGGATACCTTCTGCCCGGTGCGCGCATTGCCACTCTTCGGTGCGTTCACGCGTCTTGTCCGGTGCCCGGGTCCGCCCGTGACGTTCGCGCGCCCGCCCTGTGCTCGACAGGGTGGGCGCGCGCGGACCGGGGAGTCCCCGGACACGGGGTGCGCCTCGCCGGGGCGGGGCGCGGGACGGTTCACACCTGCGGGGGCGGTCCCTCGATCGGGCGACCCAGGACGCCCGGACGCCGTTGCCACGGCAGGGGGCCGCCCGGCGGCCGGTAGCCGACCCCCAGGGCGTCCAGCCGGGCGTAGTGCTCCGCCATGCGGTGCTCGAAGCCGGCGAAGTCCCGCTCCCCGGGCGCCGGGAGGGGGGACCAGGCGACCTCGGCGAGGGCCGCGAGCCGCGGGAAGACCTGGTAGTCGACGCGCGCCCTGTTCTGCATGACCTCGGTCCAGACGTTGGCCTGGGTGCCGAGGACGTGGGCGGCCGCCTGCTCCGAGAGTCCCCGGGGCACCGGTTCGAAGCGGTAGACGTCCTCCAGGGTGCGTACGTAGCCGATGGGCATCGGCTCGTCGGGGCCGGCGTCCTGACGGTGGTCCAGGTAGACCTGCTGTTCGGGGCACATCACCACGTCGTGCCCCGCCTCGGCGGCCGCGACGCCACCCGCGTACCCCCGCCACGACGACACCGCGGCGCCCTCGGCGAGGCCGCCCTCCAGGATCTCGTCCCAGCCGATGAGCCGGCGGCCGCGGGCGGTGAGCCAGGCGTCGAAGTGCCGGATGAACCAGGACTGCAACTCGTCCTCGTCGGCGAGGCCCAGTTCGGTCATCCGGGCCTGGGCGGCCGGCGACCGCGCCCACTGGTCCTTGAGGCACTCGTCACCGCCGACGTGGATGAACGGGGAGGTGGCGGCGGGGAAGAGTTCGAGCAGTTCCTCGAATACCCCTTCGAAGAAGCGGAGCGTGTTGTCAGTGGGCGCGAGTACGTTCGGACTGATGCCCCAGGTGTCCCACACGGAAAGGGTGGAGGTGTCGATGACGTCGGTGTTGCCCAGTTCCGGATATGCGCTGATCGCGGCCTGCGAGTGCCCCGGGATGTCGATTTCGGGGACGACCCGGATATGCCGCTCGGCGGCGTACGCGACGATTTCCCGGATGTCGTCCTGCGTGTAGAAACCGCCGTGCGGGGTGTCGTCCCACAGCTCGGAGGCACGGTGCCCGTACTTGCTGCGCGCGCGCCAGGCGCCGGTCCCGGTGAGCCGCGGATGACGCCTGATCTCGATGCGCCAGCCCTGGTCGTCGGTGAGGTGGAAGTGGAAGACGTTGAGTTTGTGGGCGGCCATGAGGTCGAGGTAGCGCAGGACGTCGTCCTTCGGCATGAAGTGCCGTGCCACGTCGAGCATCAGGCCGCGCCAGGGGAAGCGCGGGCTGTCCTCGATGTCCGCGCAGGGGACCCGCGGAGCGGCGGAACCCACGGGCGCGCGGCGGAACGCCTGGGGGCCCAGGAGCTGACGGAGCGTCTGCGCGCCCCAGAAGACGCCCGCGGCGCTGCCTCCCGTGATCTGCACGCCCGCGTCGGGCGTGACGGTCAGCCGGTAGCCCTCGGGGTCCTTGGCGGGGTCGATGCGCAGGTGGACGGTGTTCCCGGTGCCGTCGCTCCCCGGGGCGAGCGGGAGGCCGAACGCGGCGCCGAGGGTGGTGCGCAGCCAGCGCGCGGTGGTCCCGGTGCCGCTGCCCGCCGTGAGGGTGGTGGCCCGGTCCAGGGCGAACGTGCCCGGGGCGGCGGCCCCGGCGCGCACGGGCGCCGGAATGAGGTTGTCCACGTCAGTCCTTTACCGCCCCGCCCAGTCCGGAGACCAGGCGGCGCTGTACGAGTACGAAGAAGACCAGCACGGGAATCGTCATCACCGTCGAGGCGGCCATGATCCCTCCCCAGTCGTTCTCGTCGGGTTTGAAGAAGACCAGCAGCGCCATGGGCAGCGTCGACTGGGAGGTGTCGCTGATGATGAACGACTTGGCGAAGAGGAAGTCGTTCCACGTCGAGATGAAGGAGAACACGCTGGTGGCCACGAGACCCGGGAAGACGAGCGGGAACAGGATCTGCCACAGGAAACGGGTGCGGCTCGCCCCGTCGATGTAGGCGGCCTCCTCCAGCGCGTCGGGAACGGCCTTGACGAATCCGCGCAGCATCCAGATCGCGAACGGCAGCGAGAAGGCGAGGTGGGGCAGGATCAGCGAGCCGAGGGTGTTCAGCTGCCCGAAATCCCGCATGAGGAAGAACAGCGGGATGGTGAGCGCCTCGACCGGCACCATCTGCGCCACGAGGAACATGATCAGCAGGGTGGTGCGGAACCTGAAGCGGAACCGGGTGACGGCCGTGGCCGCGAGGAAGGCGATCAGCGCGGAGGCGATGACGACCGTGCCCGCGACGACCAGGCTGTTGAGGAAGTATCGGGCGAAGTCCTGCTGTTCGAAGACCCGGCGGAACGAGTCGAGGGACGGGGCAAGCGTCCAGGGGCGGGCCTGCGTGGACTGGATCTCGCCCGCCGGCTTGAGCGCGGAGAGCACCATCCAGTACAGCGGGAAGGCGACCGCGGCGGCGATGACGAGGGCCGCCGCCTCCGCCGCGAGCCTGCCGGGCCTGCGGACGCGGAAGGCGGTCCTCGGCGCGGGCCGGCGCGCCGGCGGGCCGGCGGGTGCGCCGGCGGGTGTCCTCACGGTCGTGCTCACAGTTCCTCCCCCTGACGCCGCACCAGGCGCAGGTACACCAGCGTCACGGCCAGCAGGATCACGAGCATCACGACGCCGATGGCCGATCCGAGGCTGTACTGCGAGGACGCGAAGGCTTTCTGGTACGCGTACACGTTGAGCACCAGGTTCTGGCCGGCGATGCCGCCGCCGTTGGTCATGACGTAGATCTGGGTGAAGACCTTGAAGTCCCAGATGACCGACTGGATGGTGACGACGATCAGGATCGGCCGCAGCATCGGTGCCATGACCGACCGCCAGATCCGCCACTGCGAGGCCCCGTCCAGTGAGGCCGCCTCCAGCACCTCGGCGGGTATCGCGCGGATGCCGGCGTACACGGTCACCATCACGAACGGGAACGAGCACCAGAGCACTTCCAGGAGCACCAGGGCGAACGCGCTGTAGCGCCCGTACGTCCAGGAGAAGTCGCCGAGGCCCAGCACCTTGTTGACCGGCCCGAAGTCGGGGTCGAAGAGGAAGACCCACACGGTCGACCCGGTGATCGCCGGGGTCGCCCACGCTCCGAGGGCGGCCATCATGAGGGCGAGCCGGGGCAGCGCCCGGATCCGGGTGAGCAGGACGGCGAGCGCGCATCCGACGAACAGGGTGGCGAGCACGCAGGCCGCGGCGAACAGCACGGTGGCCAGGAGCACCTGCCAGAACTGGCTGTCGCCGAAGAGTGCCGCGTAGTTGCCCAGGCCCTTGAAGGTGGTCGGTTCGCCGCCGCTGACCTGGGCCTGGGTGTACTCCAGGAAGGAGATCAGGCCCAGCTGGTAGATCGGGTAGACGAGGAGCCCGCCGAGCAGCACGAGGGCGGGCAGGAGGTACAGCCAGGGCGTCCAGCCGGAGCGCCGTGCCGGGGAGGCCGAGCGTCGGTGGGGCGCCCGGGCGGGCGCGCCGCCCGCCCGGGTCGTCTCGGGTGCCTTGTGCACCGTCGTGTTCGCGGTCATGGTCAGCCCGCGTCGGCGAACGCCGCGTCCATCTTCTTCGCCGCGTCGTCCGAGGCGGTGGCCACGTCCTTACGGCCGCTGACGATCTCCTGGAACATCGTGGGAAGGACCAGCGAGGCGTCGATCTGCCCCCAGGCCGGGGAGGCCGGGACGAACTCGGCGCCCGCGCCGAGCGTGGCGACGAAGGGGCCGACGAAGGGCTCCTTCTCGGCGACCTCGGCCCGTACGTCGGTGTAGGTCGGCAGGAAGCCCATGGCGTCGAACATGGCGGCCTGTGTCTTCTTGCCGGTCAGCGACTTCATCAGGTCGATCGCGAGGGTGCGGTGCGACGTGCTCCTGAGCACGCCGATGTTGTTCCCGCCCGCGAAGGCCGGTGCGATGGAACCCTTCTCGACCCCGGGCAGTGGCACGACCGCGTACGCGTCCTTCACCGTGCCCGCCTCCACGGCCGCGTGGCTGAAGTCGCCGCCTATGGCCATGGCCGCCTTGCCGGAGGCGAAGGCGGTGACGGTCGCGTTCCCGCCCATGGCCGCGCATTTGGCGGCGGGGCAGTTGTCGTCGCCGAACAGCGAGGTGTATGCCTCGATGCCCGCCCGCGCCTTCTCGCTGTTGACGGCCGACGTGTAGGTCACCCCGGTCTCCTTAGCCAGTTCCCCACCGTGCGCCCAGATGAAGGGCATCGCGCCGTAGGTGTACGCCCCGCCGACGGCGAGGCCGTAGAGCTCGGGTTTCGCCTTGTGGACCTTCCTGGCGGTGGCGGCCAGCTCGTCCATGGACTTGGGAGGCCGGATGCCGAGTTCCTCGAAGACGTCGGTGCGGTAGTACAGCGCGCGCACGCCGACGAAGAGGGGCGCCCCGTAGACCTGGCCGCCGACCGTGACGGACTGCTTGGCGGTCGGGTCGGTGTCCTTGGCCTCGTCCCAGGCGGCGAACTCCTTGCTGATGTCGGCCAGTCCGCCGTCCTTCACGTATCCGGCGGTGTCCGTGTTGCCGTACTCGATGAGGTCGGGGGCGCTCTTCGGGTCGTTGAAGGCCGCCTTGATGCGCTGGGCGCGGGTGTCGACCGGTATGTACTCGACCTCGACCTCCGCGCCCTCGTGGGACTTCTCGAAGGCGGCGACCGCGGCGTCCACGACCTTCGCCTTGGGCTTGTTCCCGACTTCCTGGAAGAGCCAGACGCGGAGCGTCCCGCTCTTCTCGTCCGTTCCGGCCCCGGAGCCGGAGGTCTGCGGCGCGCAGGCGGTGGCGGTGAGGCCGGCCAGCACAAGAGCCGCGGCCGGGGCGGCAATTCGGGCAGAAAGCTTCATCCGGAACCCCTACCGGTCAGTCGTTGCAACATACGCAACGTGCGTTTCGTTCTGCACAACTGGCAGGAGAGTAAGGGCGCGCCCGCAACCGGACAAGTGGTCTCAACCACTCTGTGACCAGCCGGAGCGCTCCGCGCAACGCCGGCCCTCCGGGCTCACCGGTGCCCGGACATGAGAAGACCCCCGGGGCGCGCGTACGACTGCGCGCCCCGGGGGTCACGGCCCGGACGGTGACAACAGGTGCGGACTACTTCTTGTTGCCGTCCTTGCCGCCCTTGCCCTTGTCCTTGTCGCCTCCGGCGCCCATGGACTCGTAGATCTCCTTGCACATGGGACATACCGGGTACTTCTTGGGGTCGCGCCCCGGGACCCAGACCTTCCCGCACAGTGCCACCACGGGAGTGCCCTCCAGGGCACTCGCCATGATCTTGTCCTTCTGGACGTAATGGGCGTAGCGCTCGTGGTCGCCGTCGCCGTTCGACACCTGCGGCGTCGGCTCTACGAGGGTGCCCGTCCCTGCCCCGCGCTCGGGCTCAAGAGTGCTCATAACTGCCAAGCGTACTGAAAGCTCCGGCCGTCAGTTCAGCGAAGGGTCGTCCGGATACGTCGCGATCATCGCCAGTTCGCTGCGCTGACGCCGCAGGACGGCCCGCCAGAGGCTTTCCGGGCGCGGCGACGACACGTCACCGGGCTCCGACTCGACCACGTACCAGGCGCCGTCCGTCAGCTCCGCCTCCAGCTGGCCCGGGCCCCAGCCCGCGTACCCGGCGAAGATCCGCAGGGAGCCGAGCGCCGCGGCGAGCAGTTCCGGGGGCGCTTCCAGGTCCACCAGGCCGATCGCCCCGTGCACCCGCCGCCAGCCGAGGGGGCCCTCGTCACCGGGGATGACCGCCACGCCCAGCGCGGAGTCGAGCGACACGGGGCCTCCCTGGAAGACCACGCCGGGCTCACCGGTCAGGCCGGCCCACGGCGCGAGGATGTCGCCGACGCCGACCGGGGTCGGGCGGTTCAGGACCACGCCGAGCGAGCCCTCCTCGTCGTGGTCGAGGAGCAGCACCACGGCCCGGTCGAAGTTCGGATCCGCCAGGGCGGGTGCGGCCACGAGCAGCCGCCCTGTGAGCGAGGACACCTCGGTCATGGCAGAGATGATCCCGCATGTGCGCCCTCCGCGGGAACCGTACGCCGCCGCCCGGCCCCGCCCCGGACGCGCGCGCAGCTCAGGGTGCCCGTTCCGCCGCACGGGCGCGCGGGAAACGCACGTACGGGCGCCGCGGGAGCCGCCGTGCGGACGGTAACACTCCGCAAGATGACGGGAGCGGAACGTGTTGTGGCGGATCCATGACGTTCGTACACCCCCCTGTGACTTACGGAAGGGGGGTAGGGGCCCATTACCCTCTTCGGAGGCCCCCTGTCCGACCACTCCGGAACGCGAGATACATGACCGGCACAGACGATGTCCTGCTTGTCCACGGCGGCACCCCGCTGGAGGGCGAGATCCGCGTCCGAGGCGCCAAGAACCTGGTGCCGAAGGCGATGGTCGCCGCGCTGCTCGGCAGCGGGCCCAGCCGGCTCCGCAACGTGCCCGACATCCGCGATGTGCGGGTGGTCCGGGGACTGCTGCAGCTGCACGGCGTGACCGTCCGCCCCGGTGACGAACCGGGCGAACTCATCCTCGACCCGTCGCACGTCGAGAGCGCGAACGTCGCCGACATCGACGCGCACGCGGGCTCGTCGCGCATTCCGATCCTCTTCTGCGGCCCGTTGCTGCACCGCCTGGGCCACGCCTTCATCCCGGGGCTGGGCGGCTGCGACATCGGCGGCCGGCCGATCGACTTCCACTTCGAGGTCCTGCGGCAGTTCGGCGCGACCATCGAGAAGCGGGCCGACGGCCAGTACCTGGAGGCCCCGCAGCGACTGCGCGGTACGAAGATCAGGCTGCCGTACCCGTCGGTGGGCTCCACCGAGCAGGTGCTGCTGACCGCCGTCCTCGCCGAGGGCGTCACCGAGCTGTCCAACGCCGCCGTCGAGCCGGAGATCGAGGACCTCATCTGCGTACTGCAGAAGATGGGCGCGATCATCTCCATGGACACCGACCGGACCATCCGGATCACGGGTGTCGACCGCCTCGACGGGTACACCCACCGGGCGATCCCGGACCGCCTGGAGGCCGCCTCCTGGGCGTCGGCCGCGCTGGCGACCGAGGGCAACATCTACGTGCGCGGTGCCCAGCAGCGTTCGATGATGACCTTCCTCAACACCTTCCGGCGGGTCGGGGGCGCCTTCGAGATCGACGACGAGGGCATCCGCTTCTGGCACCCGGGCGGCGCGCTGAACGCCATCGCCCTGGAGACGGACGTCCACCCCGGCTTCCAGACCGACTGGCAGCAGCCCCTGGTGGTGGCCCTGACGCAGGCCGCGGGCCTGTCCATCGTCCACGAGACGGTGTACGAGTCCCGCCTCGGCTTCACCTCGGCGCTCAACCAGATGGGTGCGCACATCCAGCTCTACCGCGAGTGCCTCGGGGGCTCCGACTGCCGCTTCGGGCAGCGGAACTTCCTCCACTCCGCGGTCGTGTCGGGGCCGACGAAGCTCCAGGGCGCCGACCTGGTCATCCCGGACCTGCGGGGCGGGTTCTCGTACCTGATCGCCGCGCTGGCGGCCCAGGGCACGTCCCGCGTGCACGGTATCGACCTGATCAACCGGGGCTACGAGAACTTCATGGACAAGCTCGAGAAGCTCGGCGCCAAGGTGGAACTCCCGGGCGGCTCGCTCGTCTGACCGCGCTCCGGCGCACGCACAGTGCTGCCGCACACAGCATTGCGCTCCCTGCGCACCACAGCACGCTGCCCCGGCCCCGCTCACGGGGGCCGG
>NZ_JBEXWB010000044.1:0-29944 GCF_040629645.1 Streptomyces sp. NPDC005899
CTCCTGGCGGGGCGCCGTGCGCCGGGGCGGGCTGCGGGCCGGGGTCGTACGCGGGCGGCGGCGGGAAGGCCGCCTCGCCGTTGCCGTACGAGGGGTACATCGGGTACTCGCCGCTCGGGCGGTGGCTGTCGGTCATGGTCACGAGAGTGGTCGGCGAACATGAGAGCAGCCTGAGCGCGTCCTGAGAAGCCCGGCAGAACCATGTATGCCCGGTGTGAGGAGCCGGCACAGCCGCGCGTGCCCGGTGCGAGAACCCGGCAGGACCTCGCGTGTCCGGGTCGAGGGTCCGGCCGTGCCGCTAACGAGCGGTGTGCGTCGGCTCCCCGCAGCCGCAGGAGCGCCGCACCACCAGCGCGGAGGGGAACTGCTTGAGCCGCTCGCGACGCGAGCCCGAGACCCGCAGCGAGTCGTCCAGGACCAGATCGACGGCCGCCCGGGCCATCGCCGGGCGGTCCGAGAAGACCGTCGTCAGCGGCGGATCGGTCAGACCCGCCTCCTTCACGTCGTCGAAGCCGGCGACCGCGAGCTCCCCCGGCACGTCGATGCGCAGTTCGCGGGCCGCCCGCAGCACCCCGATGGCCTGGTCGTCGGTGGAGCAGAAGATCGCCGGCGGCCTGTCCGGACCGGCCAGCAGGCCGAGCGCCACCTGGTAGGCGTCGTAGCGGTTGTACGGGGCGTGGAACAGCCGCCCCTCCGTCTCCAGGCCCGCCTCCCGCATCGCGCGCCGCCAGCCCTCGATGTGGTCGGCGACCGGGTCACCGACCACGGGGGTCGACTCCGTGCCCCCCAGGCAGGCCACGTAGGCGTTGCCGTGCTCCAGGAGGTGCCGGGTGGCGAGCTGGGCGCCGCCGACGTCGTCGGTGACGACCGCGACGTCGTCGATCGCCTCGGGGCGTTCGTGCAGCAGGACGACTCGGGCGTCCCAGGCCTCTATCTCGGCGGCCGCCCGCTCGCTGGGGCCCTGGCTGACCAGGATCAGTCCGGAGACTCGCATGCCGAGGAAGGCCCGCAGGTAGTGGACCTCGCGCTCGTCGCGGTAGTCGGAGTTGCCGACCAGCACCATCTTCCCGCGCTCGGCGGCAGCCTGTTCGACCGCGTGCGCCATCTCCGCGAAGAACGGCTGCCGGGCGTCCGGCACGATCATCCCTATGAGGTCGGTGCGCCGCGAAGCCATGGCCTGGGCCACCCGGTCCGGCCGGTAGCCCAGCTCCTTGATCGCGGCGAGCACCCGCTCGCGCGTGGCCGGGGCGACCGGCCTGGGTCCGTTGTTGATGACGTAGCTGACGACCGCTGTCGAGGTCCCCGCCAGTCTCGCCACATCGTCCCGCGTCACCTTGGCCACGCGCGGCAGTCTACGCGGATCGACCTACCGCTTGGCAGGCCGGACCGGGGCTTCTTCCGTGACGGCGGCTTCGGCCGGCTGCTCCGAACGGGTGTGGGCCTCGGCGGCCGTGGCGGCCGCCGCCTTGGCCTTGGAGTCGTCGCCCCCGCGGTCCGGCTTCTCGGGGGTGACGAAGCGGTAGCCGACGTTGCGGACGGTGCCGATCAGCGACTCGTGCTCGGGCCCGAGCTTGGCGCGCAACCGCCGTACGTGGACGTCGACCGTGCGCGTGCCGCCGAAGTAGTCGTACCCCCACACCTCCTGCAGCAGCTGGGCGCGGGTGAAGACGCGGCCGGGGTGCTGCGCGAGGTACTTCAGCAGTTCGAACTCCTTGAAGGTGAGGTCGAGGACCCGGCCCTTCAGTTTGGCGCTGTACGTCGCCTCGTCGACCGACAGGTCGCCGTTGCGGATCTCCATGGGGGAGTCGTCGGCGGTGATCTGCTGGCGGCCGGTGGCCAGCCGCAGCCGGGCCTCGACCTCGGCGGGCCCCGCCGTGTCGAGCAGGACGTCGTCGATGCCCCAGTCCGCGGTGACTGCCGCGAGGCCGCCCTCCGTGACCACCAGGATGAGCGGACAGCCCGGCCCGGTGGACCGCAGCAGCTGGCAGAGCGACCGCACCTGGGGGAGGTCGCGTCGGCCGTCGACGAGGATGACGTCGGCACCGGGGGTGTCGACGAGCGCGGGTCCCTCGGCGGGGGCGACCCGCACGCTGTGCAGCAGGAGGCCGAGCGCGGGGAGCACCTCCGTCGACGGTTGAAGGGCATTGGTCAGAAGCAGCAGTGAACTCATCGCCGCCCACCTGCCTGGGTCGTCGGTCGATCGTGCACGGTTCGCTCGCCCATTACGTCGGTCCTCCTCGTTCCCTGCGAGAGGGGCACTCCCGGGTCGGACCCGGGGGAGTATGCGGCACTGCTTCGTACGTCCGTACCGCCGCCCGCCCTGCGGGCGGCCGTCATACGGTTTTCACGGCGCGGCCCCCTGTCCAAGGGTCCGCTGAGGTTGTCGAAACGTCGCCGTAACAACATCCGGAAAGCACAAAAGGACCCGGGGGCTGCATTGCCCGGATCCTCTTCGCAGCAGAATAGCCCACATGAGTTCAGTGTCCGAGGGTCGTTTCCGGAGTTCTTCTGTTCCCTCGATCACGCGGGGCCCCCGGCGCACCACATTGCCGACCGGTGACGGGGTGCGTATCGAGGCGGTGTACACCCCGTGTACGGCGGGTTTTGTGCCTGGGGACGGCGGCGCCGCCGGGCGGACGGCCGTGGTCCTCGCACACGGCTTCACCGGTTCCGTCGACCGGCCTGCCGTGCGGCGGGCGGCGGCGGTGTTCGCCCAGCGTGCGGCCGTGATCACGTTCTCCTTCCGGGGGCACGGACGGTCCGGCGGGCGGTCCACCGTGGGCGATCGTGAGGTGCTCGACCTGGCCGCCGCGGTGGGCTGGGCGCGCTCCCTGGGACACCGGCGGGTCGTTACGGTCGGGTTTTCGATGGGCGGTTCGGTGGTGCTGCGGCACGCGGCTCTGTATACGGAGCCCGAGGTGCCCGGGAGGGCCGGAACGTTTCCCCCGGCCGGTGCGACCGAACGGGTGGAGGGGCGCACAAGGGCGCCCGATGGGCGCGCGGGGGCGCACACGGACGCTGTGGTCGCGGTGAGCTCCCCCGCCCGCTGGTACTACCGCGGCACGGCTCCGATGCGGCGCCTGCACTGGGTGGTCACCCGCCCCGCCGGCCGGTTCGTCGGCCGGTACGGCTTCCGCACGAGGATCCACCGCGAGGACTGGAATCCCGTTCCGCTCTCGCCGGTCGAGGCGGTCCCGCTGATCGAGGCACCCCTGCTCATCGTGCACGGCGACCGGGACCCGTACTTCCCCCTGGACCATCCGCGGATGCTGGCCGCCGCCGCCCGGGACGGCGCGGAACTCTGGATCGAGCGGGGGATGGGGCACGCCGAGAACGCGGCGGACGACGCCCTGCTCACACGCATCGCCGACTGGACGGCGCCGGCGTGCTTCATCATGGACAGCTGACGCACGACGAAAGGGGTGCCGCCATGGCAGCGGGGACGATCCGCTACTGGGCCGCGGCCAAGGCCGCCGCGGGGACCGCCGAGGAGCCGTACGCGGCCGGGACACTGGCCGAGGCGCTCGACGGGGTGCGCGAGCGGCACCCGGGCGAACTGACGCGTGTGCTCCTGCGATGCTCGTTCCTGGTCGACGGGAACCCCGTGGGGACCCGCGGGCATGAGACCGTACGGCTTGCCGAGGGCGGCACGGTCGAGGTGCTCCCGCCGTTCGCAGGAGGGTGAACCGCAGACCATGAGTGACAGCGAGCAGCAGTATCCGTACCCCCACGACCAGGGCTACGGGCAGCCGTACCCGCCGGAGGGGCAGCGGTACGACCAGCAGGGGCAGTCGTACCCGCCGGAGGGGCAGCCGTACGACCAGGGCTACGGGCAGCCGTACCCGCCGGAAGGGCAGCCGTACGACCAGCAGGGGCAGCCGTACGACCAGGGCTACGGGCAGCCGTACCCGCCGGAGGGGCAGCCGTACGACCAGCAGGGGCAGCCGTACACCCCGCAGGGCCCCCGGTACGGCGGCGGGGACGGGGCCGCGGTCCCGTACGGCACCCACGCCTCGTCGTACCCGGGCGCGCCCGGGGCGGTCGTCTGGCCGGAGGGGCACGACCGGCGGCAGCCCGCCCCGCACGCCCATGAGGACCAGGCCCATCAGGGTCACGCCGAGGGCGGTCCCGTCCAGGGGGCCCCGGACGCCGGTGCCACCCAGACGTGGCAGGGCCAGACCTGGGACACGCAGTACCAGCCGACGATCCAGCCGCAGCCGCAGCAGGCCGCCTACCGGCCGGTGGACGAGCAGCAGGCCACACACCCGCCGGTGCACGAGCCGCAGCAGGCCGCTCACCGGCCGATGGGCGAGCCGCTGCCGCAGGCCGGGCCCCGGCACGCCGGGTATCGCCCGGCCTCCCGGCCCGGCCCGCCGGAGAGCGGCGCCCCGGCCGCGTACCCCCTGCCACCGGAGGCCGCCCAGGCACCGGACGCCCTGAGGGTTCCGGCGGCGTCCGCGGCCGGTCCGGGGGCGCCGGCACCGACGGGCGGCCCGGCCGACGACTCCGGGTACAGCGCTCCCACCACCTTGGGCAACAGCCGGATCACCGACGCCCAGCGGGCCCGGGCCGAAGGGCGTTCGCCGATCATCGCGCCCGGGATGCAGCCCGCCGCCGTCACGGCGGGGCTCGGCCTGCTCCTCGCGCTCGGTGCCGCGGTCGGCCCGTACGCCCTGCTCGTGCCGCTGGTCCTGCTGCAGGCCGTGACGGCCGCCGGCTGGTTCCGGCTCAACGGCATGTGGCCGGCCAGGCAGGGCATCGCGCTCGCGTTCGCCGGAGGGTTCGTCGCCGACGTGGTCCTGCTCGTCGCGGGCCGTGACAACGGCCCGGCGGCCATCCTCGGCACACTCGGCGTCTGGGTCCTGCTCACCCTCGTGCTCCAGCTGCGGAGCCACGCCGGGGCCGACGAGCGGATGTACGGCCTGACGGCCACCGTCGCGTCGTCGGCGCTCGCCGTGCTGGCCGTCGGCCACCTGGCGGCGGTGCCGGACGCGGTGACGGTGGGAGGGGTCGCGGTCGCCGTGGCCGTGCTCGTCCGGGCCCTGCCGCTGCCCGGACCCGCCTCGGTCGGCCTGGCCCTGCTCGTCTCCGCCGGAGCCGGCGCGCTGGCCGGGGGATTCACGGACTTCGGCGCGCAGGGCGCGTTCCTCGGAGCGGCGGCCGGTTGCTGCGCGCTGATCGGGCTGCGGGTGGCGAGCTACGACTACCCGTCCCGCTTCGTGCACATGACGGCCGGCGTGGCACTGCCGCTCACCGCCGCGGCTCCCGCGGTCTACCTGATCGGGCGTGCGCTCGCCTGACGGCCCGCGTCACCTCCGCGTCGTCCCCGGCCGGTTCGGCCCCTCCCCGCGAACGCGTGCGGAGGTGGCGGAACCGGCCGGGCCCGTTCCTCGTCGATCACTCCGGGCGCGCCGTGCGGCGGCAGTAGGCTCACGGGCACCAGGGCCCGGCCGGTCGGAGTGGGGAGCAACGGGTATGCGCGCACTGCGAATACTGCTGATCATCGCGGTGGTGCTGGGCGGCGTCTTCGTCGCCGTGGACCGCGCGGCCGTGTACTTCGCGGAGTCGGAGGCGGAGGACAGGATCACTTTCAGCGGTGCCGCAGCGGGTTCCACCGACGTCTCGATCAAGGGTTTCCCCTTCCTGACCCAGATCGCCGGACGTGAGCTGGACCGGGTCGACGTCACGGTCACGGACCTCCGGGCAAGCGCCGCCGGCCGGTCTATCCGGATCAGCGAGATACGCGCCCGGTTGCGTGAGGTGACCCTGGGGGCCGGTTACACGAGCGCGACGGCCTCCCGGGCCGGCGGGACGGCCGTCGTCTCGTACGCGGACCTCACCGCCGCCGCCGACGACGGCGTCACGGTGGCCTACGGCGGCGACGGGAAGGTCAAGGTCACCGGCACGATCCGGATCCCGCTGCTGGACCGCACGGTCTCGCGCAGCGTGCTCTCGACCGTCACCCTGGTCGACGGCTCGACCGTCAAGGTCCACGCGGACAAGGTCCCCGGCGAGGGCATCCCGGGCCTGGAGGGCCTGGTCCGGGAGAAGACCGACTTCGAGCGGGAGATCGGCGGGCTGCCCGACGGCCTGAAGCTGGAGGGCATCGAGGTGACCCCGGAGGGCCTGGAGATCTCGCTCACCGGGTCGGACGTCCGCCTCGCCGGGTGACGCGCTGCGGGCGCGCACAGGCCCGCGGGCCCCGGCAAAGCCGCCGGGGAGCACCGGTACGGCGTCCCGACCCAGCCGCCGGGCCGGGACGGCGAGGCGATCCGGCCGTTGGCCCGGGACGGCGTTTCGACCCAGCCGCCGGCCCCGGACGGCGATCCGATCCAGATGCTGAGACGGTGCCGTCCGGTCCGCAGATGGCAACTCCGCCCACAGCTCACCGCACCTGACCGCCGCACCGCCCCGCCCGCATCCGTCTCGCATGTCGGACGATCGCGTCTCATCATGCGACACGACGGTGACATCTCCGCCCGTACCTCCCTACGATCGGACGCATGAAGCGACAGGCGGACCTCACGAAGCGGCGGGCAGTAGACCTGTGCCGCGTCGCCGCCATGCTCTGTCGCACCTTCTGAGCGGGACCCTCTCCCGCTTCCCCGGCCCTTCGACGTCTCAGGGCCGACCCTCGTGCCGTCCGTGCGCGTCCCGCTCGACGCACCCGCGCGTACGCCCCGCACGCAGCACACCGCACCACCCCGCCGCAGACTGCCCCGGAGGAGAAACACATGAGCCGCGCAGACGTTCTGGTCGACGCCGACTGGGTCGAGGCCCACATCGACGACCCGCAGGTCGCCATCGTCGAGGTCGACGAGGACACCTCGGCGTACGAGAAGAACCACATCAAGAACGCGATCCGGATCGACTGGACGAAGGACCTCCAGGACCCGGTCCGCCGTGACTTCGTCGACCAGGCCGGCTTCGAGAAGCTCCTGAGCGAGAAGGGCATCGGCAACGACACCCTCGTCGTCCTCTACGGCGGCAACAACAACTGGTTCGCCTCGTACGCGTACTGGTACTTCAAGCTGTACGGCCACGAGAACGTGAAGCTCCTCGACGGCGGCCGCAAGAAGTGGGAGCTCGACTCCCGTGACCTGACCGACGCCGTCCCGACGCGCCCGGCCACCCAGTACAAGGCCAAGCCGCAGGACGAGTCGATCCGCGCCTACCGCGACGACGTCGTCAAGGCCATCGGCAGCCAGAACCTCGTCGACGTGCGTTCGCCCGACGAGTTCAGCGGCAAGCTGCTCGCCCCGGCCCACCTCCCGCAGGAGCAGTCGCAGCGCCCCGGCCACGTGCCGAGCGCCCGCAACATCCCGTGGTCGAAGAACGCCAACGACGACGGCACCTTCAAGTCGGACGACGAGCTCAAGGCCCTCTACGAGGACGAGCAGGTCGATCTGTCCAAGGACACCATCGCCTACTGCCGCATCGGTGAGCGCTCCGCGCTCACCTGGTTCGTCCTGCACGAGCTGCTCGGCCAGGAGAACGTCAAGAACTACGACGGTTCGTGGACCGAGTACGGCTCCCTCGTGGGTGTGCCGATCGAGCTCGGCGCCAACAAGTAGTCCGCAGGACCCGTACCGCAACACTCGAACCGCAAGTCACCGACCAGAAGGACAGAACACCATGTGTGGAGCACAGGCCGGCGGCCCGGACGCTTCGACGATCAAGCCCGGCGAGACGACGATCCAGGGCAGCGTGACCCGTGACGGCGAGCCCGTCACCGGCTACGTGCGCCTGCTCGACTCGACCGGCGAGTTCACCGCCGAGGTCCCGACCTCGGCGACCGGACAGTTCCGCTTCTACGCCGCCGAGGGCACCTGGACGCTCCGCGCCCTGGTCCCGGGCGGCACCGCCGACCGCACGGTCGTGGCGCAGACGGGCGGCCTCGCCGAGGTGGCCATCGCCGTCTGAGGCGTGCGTCGGAAGTGACGGCCGGCATCGCCGGCCCGCGTACGGCCGGAGGGCCGCACCCCAGGGGGGTTGGACGCCACCTGATCAGGGGTGCGGCCCTTCGCGCCGTCCGCGATCGGTTCTACCCTGGAGACATGTACGCCCGGCGCCGACGTGCCTACTTCCTGATGATGGGCGGATGCCTCGTCCTCTTCGTCTCCGCCTGGGCGTTCGTGCGCCTCTGGTCGGTCCCCGCGGCCGTGGCGATGTGCGTCGTCGCCATGGTCATCCCGCCCGTGGCGGCCATGGTCGCCAACCGGCGGGGCCCGGAGGACCGCTGGTTCGACGAGACCCCTCCGGGCCGTCCACGGAGCCCGGCCGGCCCCCCTCCGCCGCCTGCCCCGCCCCGCCTGGGCCCGCCGCCTCCGCCGGCCCGCGCGCAGCCCACCGGCGACCCGGAGTCGGACGCCTGGTGGGACGAGCTCGACGGCAGGAAGCGCCGCCCCTGAGCCGGTGGGGGGCGGGCGTCGCCCGGGGTCAGTAGACGAGGGCCTGGGTACCGTCCGCCATGGCCTCCTGCACGAACACCTGGGCGCCCGCGATCCGTACGCCCTCCAGGACGTCCTTCTCCGTGATCTCGCGCCGTGCCGCGCACTGGGTGCACAGCGTGACCCGGCCGCCCGCCAGGATCGAGTCGATGAGGTCGGGCAGCGGCGCGGAGTGCGGCAGTTCGAAGTCGGCGGCCCGCCCCGGCAGGGCGAACCAGGCGGATTCGCCGGTCAGCCACAGGGAGACCTCGACCCCACTGGCGACGGCCACCGCCGCCACGGTGAAGGCCTGCGAGCAGCGCTCGGCGGCGTCGGCCCCGGCAGTCACCTTGATCACGAGCTTCTTGGACATGCACCGAACTGTAATCCGGCGCCGCCGCCGCGTCGGCGGTGCCGTCCCGCCGGACCGTCGTGCCGCGGAAGCGGCTGCTGAGCACGACCGCGCCGGGGAAACCCCGGACCGTCGTGCCGGGCCCCCACCCATTAGGCTGGTGGCCCGGCCGCGTACCGCCGTCACGTCGTTCGTATCGAGGAGCTCCCGTGCTTGAGGCTTTCTTTGCCGCCCTGCTGGTCCTGGTCTGCGTCGGCGTGCTCGCCTTCGCCGTCCTGACCGTGAAGAAGCTGTACCAGGGCCAGCGCTGACCCTCGCCGCACCCCTCCCGTAGCCCCCTCACAGATCGTCTGAGCAGCTCATGATCGAGATTCCGTCCGACCTCCACCCGGACCTCGTGCCGCTGGCCTTCCTCCTGGGCAACTGGGCGGGCGCGGGCGTCTCCGACTTCCCCGGCGCCGAGAAGTGCAACTTCGGCCAGGAGGTCACCTTCAGCCACGACGGCCGGGACTTCCTGGAGTACGTCTCGCACTCCTGGGTGCTCGACGCCGACGGCAACCAGGTCAAGCCGCTGGAGTCCGAGTCCGGGTACTGGCGCATCGACAAGGACCGCAAGGTCGAGATCGTCATGGTCCGCGACCAGGGCATCGTCGAGGTCTGGTACGGCGAGCTGGCGAAGCAGAAGCCGCAGATCGACGTCGTCACCGACGCCGTGGCGCGCACCGCCGCCTCCGGCCCGTACAGCGGCGGCAAGCGGCTCTACGGCTACGTCAACAGCGACCTGATGTGGGTCGGCGAGAAGGCCACCCCCGAGGTCGAGCTGCGGCCGTACATGTCGGCGCACCTGAAGAAGGTCGTCACCCCGGAAGAGGTGGCCGCGATGGCCAAGAGCCTCGGTGACATGCCGGACGACGGGATCGCGTTCTTCAAGTAGGGCCCCCGCGACGGCGGCCCCGGGCCGGTGCGGGCCCCGCCCTACACTGGGGCTGTGGTGAGCACCGACTGGAAGACCGATCTTCGGCAGCGCGGCTACCGGCTGACGCCTCAGCGCCAGCTCGTCCTGGAGGCCGTCGACACACTGGAGCACGCGACACCGGACGACATCCTCGGCGAGGTCCGCAGGACCGCGTCGGGGGTCAACATCTCCACCGTCTACCGGACCCTGGAGCTCCTGGAGGAGCTCGGGCTGGTCAGCCACGCCCACCTGGGGCACGGCGCGCCGACGTACCACCTGGCCGACCGGCACCACCACATCCACCTGGTCTGCCGCGACTGCGCGGACGTCATCGAGGCCGACGTCGGCGTCGTCGCCGAATTCACCGCGAAACTCCGCGACACGTTCGGCTTCGAGACGGACATGAAGCACTTCGCGATCTTCGGGCGCTGTGCCGGCTGCACGGCCGGGGCGGCCCGGGACGAGCGGGCCGAACCGCCCGCCGGGTAGCCCGGTGACGGCCGGTGGAGCGGGTCCGGCCCGCCGCGGCGCGGGTCGTACGCTTGGTCGCATGAAGAGCCCCTTGCTGTCCCTGCCCGGCGCCGTCCCCGCCGAGGGGCGCGACGAAGGCGTCGCCGCGCACTACGGCGACCTGTTCCGCGAGCAGCGCGCACTGGCCGCCGGCGACGGCCTCGTCGACCTCTCGCACCGCGGTGTCGTCACCGTCACCGGCGACGACCGCCTGACCTGGCTGCACCTGCTGCTCACCCAGCACGTCAGCGACCTCGCCCCGAACCGGGCGACCGAGGCGCTCATCCTCTCCGCCAACGGTCACATCGAGCACGCCCTCTACCTCGTGGACGACGGTACGACCGTGTGGATGCACGTCGAGCCGGACACCCAGGCCGAGCTGATCGCGTACCTGGAGTCGATGAAGTTCTTCTACCGGGTGGAAGTCGCCGACCGCACCGAGGAGTTCGCCGTCGTCCACCTCCCCGCCGGTTCCATCACCGAGGTCCCGGACGGCCTAGCCGTGCGGGAGACGGCGCACGGCCGGGACCTCTTCCTGGACCGGTCCCGCCTGGAGGAGTTCGCCGCCGCGCACGGCCCGGTGGCCGGCATCCTGGCGTACGAGGCGCTGCGCGTCGAGTCCCACCGCCCGCGCCTGGGTTTCGAGACCGACCACCGGACCATCCCGCACGAGCTGGGCTGGATCGGCACCGCGGTGCACCTCCAGAAGGGGTGCTACCGGGGGCAGGAGACGGTCGCCCGTGTCCACAACCTGGGGAAGCCGCCGCGCCGGCTGGTCTTCCTGCACCTGGACGGCAGCGAGGTGCACCTGCCCGGCCACGGCACGCCGATCCGGCTCGCGGCCGACGGCGAGGAGGGCCGCCAGCTCGGTTTCGTCACCACGTCGGCCCGCCACCACGAGCTGGGCCCGATCGCCCTGGCCCTGGTGAAGCGCAACGTCGCCGTGGACGCGGAGCTGATCGCCGGGGACACCGCGGCCGCCCAGGAGACGGTCGTCGAGCCGTAGCCCGCCGCGCCCCGGTGCGCACCGGGCCGCCGGTCCTAGACCTCCACCAGCACGGTGAACGGGCCGTGGTTCGTGAGCGAGACGCGCATGTCCGCTCCGAACCTGCCCGTCTCCACCCGGGCGCCCAGGGCGCGCAGCTGCGCCACGACCTCGTCGACGAGCGGCTCGGCGACCTCGCTCGGCGCGGCGGCGTTCCAGGTGGGCCTGCGGCCCTTCCTGGCGTCCCCGTAGAGCGTGAACTGCGAGATGACCAGAAGGGGGGCGTTCACGTCAGAGCAGGACTTCTCGCCCTCCAGGATCCGCAGGGTCCACAGCTTGCGGGCGAGCTGGGCGGCCTTCTGCGGGGTGTCGTCATGGGTCACCCCCACCAGCACGCACAGCCCCTCGCCGATGATCTCGCCGACGATCCCGGTCCCCGGCGGATCGTCCGCGGCCCCCGCCACGCTGACGCCGGCGCCGTCCACTCTCTGTATCACTGCACGCATACAGACCAACCTATCTTGGGCCGAACGGGTACAGAGCACCTGCGTGAACACCCTGCGTAGTGGCACCATGCACGATGTCGGTGTGCCGACGCACCGGTCGAGGGGACGGAACAGCATGAGTACACATGGAATCGGGCCATCACCCGGTGCCGTACCGGCGACACGTACCGACGGTGCCGTGCGGCCACCCGTGCAGCGGACCGGGGCCGAGCCCGGCCAGGGACCGCTGCCCGCGCCACTTCCGGGGCCCCTGGCGGGACCGTTGTCCGTGCCCGGGCAGACCGGGGCCGCCGGAGCGGTGGACGGGCCCGCGGCGCCCCGCCCGCAGGCGGAGTTCCGCGGGCTGCTCCTCCCGGAGCTGCGCACCCTGCGCCGTGACGCCCAGCGCGACGAGGCGGACCTGAGTTACGTACGCCGCCTGGTGCAGGGGCGGATCGACATCCTGCGGGCCGAACTCGCCCGGCGGGCGGATCCGCACTCACCCGTGGTGGACCGGCTGTCGGAGATCCTCACCGACACCCCGTCGGTCCACCGCTCCTCGGCGCGGCACGTCACCCTCACCACGCCGCGCAGTGACGAGTACCGCCGGCTGGCGGCGGACACGCTCGCCGAGGTCGAGCTCTCGGACCTGGACGCCCGGACGGACGAGGAGCTGCTCAGCGCCATGGGGCGGCTCGTGGGCTACGAGCGCCAGGTGTCCCGGCGGCGGCACCGGCTCCAGCGCACCGTCGACGATTGCAGCGCGGAGATCGCCCGCAGGTACCGTGACGGGGAAGCCCAAGTAGACGACCTGCTCGCCTGAAGTGATCCTTCCGGGGGCAGGTCACCGCCCGCCCCCGGAAGGCCACCAGCCACCATGACCTCCATAGCCCCCTCCGTGTCCTCCGCGCCGCCGGTCCTCGCCGAGGTCGTACGGTCCGGTTTCACCGAAGGCCACCACCGGGGGTCGCTGGTGCTGCTGGCCGCCGACGGGAGCGTGGAGTACGCGCTCGGCGATCCGGCGGCCCCGGTGTTCCCGCGTTCGTCGAACAAGCCCATGCAGGCCGCCGCGATCCTGCGGGCCGGCCTCGACCTGTCCGGGGAGCGGCTGGCGCTCGCCGCGGCGAGCCACTCGGGCGAGGACTTCCACCTCGACCTCGTACGCACGATGCTCGCCGAGCACGGGCTGACGCCCGACGACCTGCGGACCCCGCCGGACCTGCCGCTGGACACCGTGGAGGCGGAGGCGTACCTCGCCGCCGGGCGGGTGCGGGAGCCGCTCACCATGAACTGCTCGGGCAAGCACGCGGCGATGCTCGCCGTCTGCGTCCGCAACGGCTGGGACACGGTGACCTACCTCGACCCGGCGCACCCCCTGCAGGTGCTGGTCGCGCAGGTCGTGGCGGAGGCCGCGGGCGAGCCGGTCGCCGCCGTCGGCACGGACGGCTGCGGGGCCCCGCTGATGGCCGTCGGGCTGGTGGGCCTCGCCCGCGCGTTCCGGTCGTTCGTGCTGGCGGAGCCGGGCAGCGCGGAGCGCCGGGTCGCCGACGCGATGCGGGCGCACCCGGAGTACGTGGCGGGCACCCGGCGGCCGGACACCTGGCTGATGCGGGAGGTGCCGGGGACGCTCTCCAAGATGGGGGCCGAGGCGGTCCAGGCGGTGGCGCTGCCGGACGGCAGGGCGCTGGCCTTCAAGATCGACGACGGATCGGTGCGTGCGCTGGGGCCGGTGCTCGCCCGGTCGCTCGAACTCCTCGGCGTGGACGCCCCCGTGGTGTCGCGCATCGGCAGGGCGCCGTTGCTCGGCGGGGCCGCGGAGGTCGGCGCGGTGCGGGCGGCGTTCTGAGGGGTGCGGGCGGCGCTCCGAGGAGCGCCGAATGCGGGCCGTGCTCCGAGGGGTGCCGGGTGCGGGAGGTGTCCTGACGGCGCGGGTGACCGGTCGATCCGCGTGGTGCGCCGGAGTCCGGCCGCTACCTGCCGCCGGGCCGCCGGGCGTGCCGGTACCCGTATCGCCGGGCGGCGGCCGGGGAGGGCGCGGTGGGACGGAGGCGGCCTCCGCGCGAACCTAGGATGGTGGCGAGTGGGTACTGGGGAAGGCGGCTGCGGGTGACGGGTGACGGGACTGTGCCGGGCGGCGGGCGCCGGGTGACGGCGGGGGCCGGCGTGAAGTGCCCCTCGGGAACGGGTGGGCGCCCCTCGGGAGAGGGTGCGGGGTCATGAGCGGCGGTGAGCCCGGGCTGCGCGAACGCAAGAAGCGGCGGACCTACCAGGCCGTCTCCGAGACCGCCATCTCCCTCTTCCTGGAGCGGGGCTTCGACAAGGTCTCGGTGGCCGAGGTGGCGGCGGCGGCCGAGATCTCCAAGCCGACGCTGTTCCGGTACTTCCCCTCCAAGGAGGACCTGGTGCTGCACCGGTTCGCCGATCACGAGGACGAGCCGGCCCGGGTGGTGTCCGGCCGGGCGGAGGGCGTCCGCGCCCTGGACGCGCTGCACCACCACTTCCTGGAGGGCCTGGAGCGGCGCGACCCGGTGACGGGCCTCTGCGACGTGCCGCAGGTGCTCGCCTTCCACCGGCTGCTGTACGGGACCCCGTCGCTCGTCGCCCGGCTCCACGCCTACCAGAGCCGCTCCGAGGAGGCCCTGGCCCGTGCCCTGGACCCCGCGGCAGCGGTCCCGGCACGCCTCGCCGCAGGACAGATCGTCGCCGTGCTGCGCATCCTCGCCGAGGCGAACTGGCGCCGGATCGCGGCGGGCGAGAGCGCCGCAGAGGTGTACGAGGACGCGGTGGCGGCGGCCGAACTCGCCTTCGTACAGCTGCGGAACGGGCTGGGCCAGGTCGGCGTACCCGGGTGAGGTGTGGGGTGACTCGCCGGGACGGCTGCTCGGGGCAGCCCGCCTGACGTCCGCGGACGGCGCCCCGGCACGGTCCCGGCGCGTACCGGGTCCGTGCCGGCCGGTCCCGGCTCGCACCCGCGCCGGGTCCGTCCCGCTCAGCGGCCGTGCCACAGTCGCCCGACGCGGTGGCGGAGGCCACGGCGCGGACGACGGGGCCGTGCAGGCGCCGACCGCCCCCGGTCCACCGGTCCCGCGCCGTCCCCGGTGCCCCGGCCCCACGGACTGCCGGGCGAGAGCATCGGCACCTCGCGTTCGGCCTGGACCCGCAACTCGTGGTGGGCTTCGTGGGCGGTGACGCGGAATGCCTCGTCGTACGCCGCCATGGCCGCGCCGATGGCGGCGCCGGCGGTACCTCGGCGTCGGACGTGGAACGCCAGCCACGAGAAGAGGCCCATGACCACGACCAGACCGCCGACCAGGGCCAGGAGCGGCACGAAGTCACCCATGCGGCGACTCCAGGGGGCCCGCCCCCGCCCGGTCGGCCCGCGACCGCGACCTCTGCCCGGCTCCGGCTCCGGCCCCGGCTTCGGTCCCGGCTGAGGCTCCGGCCTCGCGCGTCCGGGGCGCGTCGCCCGCCGTGAGCCTCTTCTCGAACCACAGATGGGCGTACGGCTCCGAGTTGAAGGCGGCCACCTCCTGGAAGCCGAAGGAGCGGTACAGCCCGATCGCCGGGCCGAGGGCCCGGTTGGTGTCCAGGCGCAGGACGTCCCGGCCGTGCGCGGCGGCACGTGTCTCCAGCTCGGTCAGGAACCGGCGCCCGAGGCCGAGGCCGCGGGCCTCCGGAGCGACCCACATGCGCTTGACCTCGGCCGGGGCCTCGCGCGGCAGCTTGAGACCGGCACAGCCGATGGGCTCGCCGTGCATCCTGGCGACGAGGAACAGGCCACTGGGGGCCCGTAGTTCTCCCGCGTCGGGCAGCAGGCTGCGGGCCGGGTCGAAGCCGGTGTCGAAGCGGTCCTGGAGTTCGGTGAAGTAGGCGTGCAGGCAGCGCCGGGCATCGGGATGGCCGGGGTCGACGGCGTCCAGGGTGACCGTCGAGGCGGTCAGCAGCCGGGAGACCTCCCCCATGGCGCCCACGAGCCTGGCGCGCTGCGCCGGGTTGAGCGGGTCCAGCAGGGAGCGGGCCAGTGCGTCGCTGCGCCCGTCGAGCGCGCGGCGCTCGGCGCGGCCCGCCTCGGTGAGCCCCGCTACCCGCACCCGCCTGTCGCCGGGGTGCGGCTCGACGGTGACCAGGCCGTCGGCCTCGAGGGCGCGCAGCAGCCGGCTGACGTAGCCGGAGTCGAGACCGAGGCGCTCGCGCAGGCTTCGTACGTCCTGGCCGTGCTCGCCGATCTCCCACAGCAGCCGGGCCTCACCGATGGGCCGGCCGCTGCCCAGGTAGTGGTCGTGGAGCACGCCCACCCGCTCGGTGACGATGCGGTTGAACTCCCGGACCTGATCGATCGCGTCCATTCCCTGACCTTAGTCAGGGACAGGGCCGGATGCCAGGTGCGCGCGGCCGAAGTCCGGGAGCCGTGTCACTTCCGCCAGAAGAGGTGGTGCGTCACGCCGCTGGGGCTGGGCACGACGTCACGGTGGAACCGGTCCAGCAGTTCGTCCGGGGACTCCCAGAGCCGGGACCCCGCTCCGGTCCGCACGTCCGAGACCGCCACGTGGAGGGTGTCGACGAGGCCGGCGTCGAGGAACTCCCGGATCACGGTCGCCCCACCGCCGAGCCGCACGTCCTTGCCCTGCGCCGCCTCGCGTGCCTGCTCCAGGACCGACGCCGGGTCACCGTCGACGAAGTGGAACGTCGTGTCGGAGAGTGTGAACGACGGACGCTCGTGGTGGGTCATGACGAACACCGGGGTGTGGAAGGGGGGTTCGTCCCCCCACCAGCCGCGCCATTCGTCGTCCTGCCAGGGGCCGCGCTGGGGGCCGAACTTGTTGCGGCCCATGATCTCGGCGCCGATGTTGTGGGAGAAGTCCCGCGTGAGGTAGTCGTCGAGACCACGGCTCCCTCCGGGGTCGGTGCGACCGGGCCAGCTCGCGGTGGCGCGGCACCAGGCGAACATCGTCTCGGGGTCGGCGCTCCCGAAGGGCCTCTCGAGGCTCTGGTGCTCGCCGGAACCGAATCCGTCACGTGAGACGTTGAAATTCTGTACTCGGAGCAGCTGGGCCATGCGCTTCCTCCTTTGTTCCGCCGGCGGAACCACGACTGTTCCGCCGAGGACTGCGACTGTTCCACCGACAGGGCTATGACCGCCGGAACCACGCGAACTCATCGCTGCCATGCGGCCTGACGCTCCTTCGTCCGGGTGGACGACGAGGTCGCCGAGACCGACCGCGTCCGGGCGGCGGGGCACCATCCGGGACGAGCACCGCTTCACCGGGTCGGCCCCCGCCACGGTCTGCGGGACGCGGACTTCGACACCCTCACGGCGTGGCTGGGGTCAAGGTGCCGGCCCTCGGGTACGTGCGGGCATCTTCGCGTTCGTCCCCCCGACTGCCGTGGCCCGGCACCCGTGACGGCCCGACCGGGCGTGCCGGGACCCGGGCTGCCGCCAGTGCACCGGGCCACGGTCCGCCCGAACCCGCGCATGCGCTCAGGGGCGCCCATGGCCTGGAACACTTTTGCAAGCGAGCGCTTGCAGAAGTTAGCAAGGGTGGTGCACCATCGAGGCATGGCATCACTCAACGTCGGCAATCTCGGTGAGTACCTGCGTGAGCAGCGGCGTACGGCGCAGCTCTCCCTGCGGCAGCTCGCCGACGCCGCCGGGGTGTCCAATCCGTATCTCAGCCAGATCGAACGCGGGCTGCGCAAGCCGAGCGCCGAGGTGTTGCAGCAGGTCGCCAAGGCGCTGCGGATCTCGGCCGAGACGCTCTACGTGCGCGCCGGGATCCTCGACGAGCGGGAGCGGGAGGAGCTGGAGACGCGGGCGGTCATCCTGGCCGATCCGTCGATCAACGAGCGGCAGAAGAACGTACTGCTCCAGATCTACGACTCCTTCCGCAAGGAGAACGGTTTCGAGGTCGTGGCCGACACCGGCGCGGAGGTCCCCGGTGCCGCGGACGCGGGGAGCAGAATCGTTCCCGACGCGGGAAGCCGTGCCGGCGACGAGAGCGGAACCGGCACGGAGGCCCGCGGGCCCCGCACGGCCGGCGGTAGTGATGCAGACACGCCAGAAACGCCCCAGAACTGACTTCTGATGATCCGGGAGGACCACAGTCATGGCCATCACCGATGACCTGCGTAAGACCCTCACCGACCCGACCCCCCTCTACTTCGCCGCGGGCACGGCCGATCTGGCCGTGGAGCAGGCGCGCAAGGTACCGGCACTGATCGAGCAGCTGCGGGCCGAGGCGCCCGAGCGCATCGAGGCCGTGCGCAACACCGACCCCAAGGCCGTGCAGGAGCGGGTCGCCGCGCAGGCGCGGGAGGCGCAGGCCACCGTGCAGGCGAAGGTGACCGAGGTCTTCGGTTCGCTGGACACGGACCTGAAGAAGCTGGGTGAGACCGCCCAGGACCTGGCCCTGCGCAGTGTCGGTGTCGCCGCGGAGTACGCGGTGCGTGCCCGGGAGACGTACGAGAAGGTCGCCGAGCGCGGCGAGCAGAGCGTGCGGTTCTGGCGGGGCGAGACCGCCGACGAGATCGTGGAGATCGCCTCCGTCGTCGAGGCGGACCCGAAGCCCGTCCCGGAGCAGAAGTCCGACGCGCCGGCCAAGCCCGTGTCGGCGGGCACCGTCACGGTGAAGAAGCCGGCGCCGAAGGCCGCCGAGTCCAAGGCCGCGCCCGCGCGGGGGGCGACGCCCGCCAAGCCGGCACCGGTGCGCAAGCCCGCGGCGAAGAAGCCCACTCCGCCGTCCGCGAAGTAGCACGAGAAGCAGTATGAGAAGCAGTACGGCCCGTGCGCAGGTGTACGGGAGCGAACGGGCGCCCCGCGGGTGTCCGGGCGGGCTCCGGGCGTCTTTCGAGGTGCCGGCGCACGGTTCGGGCACCTTTGGGGGTGTCCGGGTCGTTGTCCCGGTACCTTGGCCGCGAGGCGCGCCCATCCACTGACTAGGCGGTGTTCACCCGTGTTGCTCGAAGCGTTCGGCTCGGTTCTCCAGCTGCTGTACCTGGCCATGCTCGTCCTGGCCGTCGTCGCGCTGGTCTTCGCGCTGACGGCGCGGGAGGACGCCTACCGGGCGGCTGACAAGCAGAAGAAGTCCTTCTGGCTGATCATCCTGGGGATCACCGTCTTCGTGAACCTCGTCATCCCGATCCTCTTCCTGCAGATCGCCGGAGTGATCGCGTCCATCGTCTTCATGGTGGACGTGCGGCCGGCGATCAAGGCGGTGTCGGGCGGCGGTGGCCGCCGTGGAGGTTCCAGCAGTGACGGACCCTACGGTCCGTACAACGGCGGGCGCTGAGCGCCCACGGGCGAGGCTTGGGCGGGGCGGGAGCGCGGGGCGCTCCCGCCCCGCCGGTGTATGCGGGACTCGTCGCGTTCCAGCAGCAGGACCGCCACGTCGTCGGTGAGGTCGCCGCCGTTCAGCTCCTGGACCTGTGTGACGGTGGCCTCCAGCAGTGCCTCGCCGCCGAGCCCCTGGTCCAGCCGGCTGTCGACCAGGGCGACCATGCCGTCCTGGCCGAGCCGCTGCGTCGTCCCGGACGGGCCGACGCGCCCCTCGATGAGCCCGTCGGTGTACATCATCAGGCTCCAGGACCCGCCCAGCTCGACCTGACGGCGCGGCCACCGGGCCCGCGGCAGGAGGCCGAGCGCCGGACCGCCGTCGTCGTACGGGAGCAGGTGGGCCGCCCGGCCCCGGCGGGCGATGAGCGGTGCGGGATGGCCCGCCAGACAGAGCCCGGCGCGCCGGCCGTCGGGGGCGATGTCCACGGTGCAGAGCGTCGCGAAGATCTCCTCGCTCTGCCGCTCGTGCTCCAGGACCTGCTGAAGGGTGGAGAGGAGCTGGTCGCCGCACAGCCCGGCCAGGGTCAGGGCCCGCCAGGCGATGCGCAGCTCGACGCCGAGCGCCGCCTCGTCCGGCCCGTGACCGCAGACGTCGCCGATCATCGCGTGGACCGTGCCGTCCGGCGTGCGGACGGTGTCGTAGAAGTCACCCCCGAGCAGTGCGCGGCTGCGGCCGGGCCGGTAGAGGGCGGCGAAGCCGAGATCGGAGCCCTCCAGCAGCGGGGTGGGCAGCAGCCCGCGCTCCAGGCGGGCGTTCTCCTCGGCACGCAGGCGTGACTCGGTCAGCTGGTGCTGGGCGGTGTCCGCGCGCTTGCGTTCCACGGCGTAGCGGATGGCGCGGCTGAGGAGGCGCCCGTCGAGCTCCCCGCGGAAGAGGTAGTCCTGGGCCCCCACCCGTACGGCCTCGGCGGCCCGCTCGGCGTCGTGCTCGGCGGTGAGCGCGAGGACGGCGTGGCGTGGGGCGATGCGCAGGACGTACTTGAGGGTGGCCAGCTCGTGGGGGAGCCCGGTGCCGTCCTCGCGGCCCTCGGCGCGCGCTCCGGCGGGTGGTGAGAGGTCGAGGTCGAGCAGGATGCAGTCGACGTCGTCGGTGAGGAGCCGGGCCGCTTCGGTGAGGTTGCGGGCGGTCCGGACGCGGATCCGCGATCCGGCGGCGGACGGCAGTTCGGGAACGGTGAAGGTGCCCGCGGGGTCGTCCTCGATCACCAGGACGGTGAGGTCGGTGCCGTGAGCGGTCTCCGCAGCGGAAGCGGCACGTTGCTGCGGTACGGGTACGGGCATCGCGGGCATCGGTTCGGGTTTCCTTCCCTCCCCCCGAGGGTGCGGCGGACGACGATCGACGACCCGCCAGACGGGGACGATAGCGGTCCGCGGCAGGGGAACGGAATGGTGTCCGAAGACCGGCCGCTGTCGTACGCGCGGCCATAAGCCGCGTCCTGCCACGGATCCGGCGGGATCGTCGGGCCCGCAGCGGGCGCTGGAGCCATGACGAACATCACGCGCGCGCTGCCGTGCGACGGGGCCCGGTCCTTCCCTCGGCCGGGAGGCCGAGGGCCTCGCCTTGGCCAGGGCCCCGCCCGACCCTGACCCGCTTCGCTGACGGGCGGGGCCCCCTCGCCCGTCCGGGCGGTGGCCCAACCCGAGTGCGGCGGCCTTCCTACCGGTCCGGACGGACCACGCCGAGGATCTCCATCGTGCCCGCGCCGGTCAGCGTGACGTTCCTCCCGGGCCGGGGGGCGTGCACGATGGATCCGTCGCCGACGTACATGCCGACGTGGCTCGCGTCGCTGTGATAGATGATCAGGTCGCCGGGCCGCATGTCCCGGATGGGCACGTGCGGCAGCTGCCGCCACTGTTCCTGGGACGTCCGGGGGATGGGGCTCTTCGCCGCGGCCCACGCCTGCGAGGTCAGCCCCGAGCAGTCGTACGAGCCCGGGCCCTCGGCCCCCCATACGTACGGCTTGCCGATCTGGGCGGTCGCGAAGGCCACCGCCTGCTTGCCGGCGGCGCTCGCCTCGCGGTTGATGTCGGTGAGGGCGCCGGAGGAGAGCCAGGCGGACTGAGCCGTCGACGCCGCGTCCCGCTCCATCCGCAGGAGGCGGGCGCGCTCCTCCGTGGCGAGCTGCGACTCGAGCTTCTTCGCCGCCGCGATCCGGGCGTCGATGTTCTTCTTCGCCTTGGCCTGCTTGACGCGGTTGGCCTCGAGCCTCGCCCAGTTGAGGCTGGCGTCCTCCGTGTACGTCTCCAGGTCCTCCTGGGTACGCGTCAGCTCCGTCAGCAGGCCCTTGGCAGCCTGCTGGCCCTGCCTGACCTGGTTCACACCGTCCAGGAAGAGCCTGGGGTCGCCGCTGAGCACCAGCTGGGCGCCCGGCGGCAGCCCGCCGTTGCGGTACTGCTCGCGGGCCTGGGCGCCGGCCCTGCTCTTCAGCTCGGCGATCCGCGCCCGGCCGTCGGCGATCGCCTTGCCGAGCTTGCTGATCTCGCCGGACTGCTTCTTCGACTGCTCCTCGGCGAGGTTGTAAGCGTCGGTGGCCGCGCCTGCCTGGCGGTAGAGCGTGTCGATCTCCAGGCGCACCTCCTCCAGGCTCCTCTTCCCACCGGGGAAGGGCGTGGCCGGAGCGGCCGGCGTGGGCTCGGGAACCGGAGCCGCCACGGCCTGGACCGGCGCGGTCAGCACGGCCAGCGCGCAGACCAGGGTGACCGCCGCGGCGGCACAGTGGCGTCGGTGCACGAGCTCCCCCTCCGGGCAAAGGCGACGAAAGCCCGTACCGCCATGGCGCGGCCATGTGACTTACCGTCAGTAACATTCAGGTGACGACGCGATCGTGCCATGTCGTCCGGTAAAGCGACAGAGGCCCGTACCACGGTGCACGTCACACCACGTCACACAAGGGGACGAACGGTGGCGCGCCGGCGTTCCCGTTCCGGGCCGGATTCTAAACCGGTTTCCCGGCGGTGTCCTCAGTGGAGCCGGCCGGGCCGCAGCGCGGACCACCGCACCGTCAGTTCACCCTGCCGCCACCGTCGTACGTCGTCCGTCAACGGCCAGTCCGCGGAGACCGCCCGGACCGCCGCGATCCAGCGCTGCCGCGCCCCCAGGGAGGCGTACGGGGAGGCCGACGCCCAGGCCCGGTCGAGGTCGCGCAGGAAGGCGTGGACCGGTTCACCCGGCACGTTCCGGTGGATCAGCGCCTTCGGCAGGCGTTCGGCGAGGTCGGAGGGACGGTCCAGCGAGCCGAGCCGGGTCGCGAAGGTGACCGTCCGCGGCCCTTCCGGGCCGAGCGCCACCCAGACGTGCCGGCGTCCGATCTCGTCACAGGTGCCCTCGACGAGGAGCCCGCCCGGGGCGAGGCGGGCGCACAGCCGCTGCCAGACGGCCCCGACCTCCTCCTCGTCGTACTGGCGCAGTACGTTCGCCGCCCTGATCAGGTCCGGGCGGCCCGGGACGGGGATCTCGAAGCCGCCGTGGCGGAAGGTGAGGCCCTCACGCTCGTACGGTTTCGCCGCGGCCACCCGGTCGGGGTCGATCTCGACCCCGACGACCGCCGTGCGCGGCTCCGCGGTGCGCAGCCGGGACAGCAGTTCGACGGGGGTCCAGGGCGCCGCGCCGTAGCCGAGGTCGACGGCGACGGGGGAGTCGCTGCGGCGCAGGGCGGGGCCGTGGGTGGCGGCGATCCAGCGGTCCATGCGGCGCAGCCGGTTGGGGTTCGTCGTCCCGCGGGTGGCGGTGCCGATGGGGCGCTGGTGCATGACTGCGAGCGTATGCGAAGCGCCGGAGGGGGCGGCGGGGGAGTGCGGCGGGCAGGCGGGAGAGGGCGGCGTGCAGGCGGGAGAGGGCGCCGCGGCACGCCGGTCCGGGCGTAATGATTTGGCAAAGCGGAAATGAAAGGCCGGGTTCCGCTGTTCTGGCCTTGGACGGGGTCCTGTGCCCCTGAGGAGTCGTGCCCCGGGCGAGGAGGAGCGGACCACATGAGCCAGTACGTCTCCCGGCTCGGCAGCGGTCGTGTGGCACCCCGCATCCGCCTCCCGGGAGGGCTCGCGGGCGGGCCGCGCAAGCCTCGTCGCGTCGCCATGCTCTCCGTCCACACCTCTCCGCTCCACCAGCCGGGCACCGGCGACGCGGGCGGCATGAACGTCTACATCGTGGAACTGGCCGAGCGCCTCGCCGCCATCGGCATCGAGGTCGAGATCTTCACCCGTGCGACGACGGGCGCCCTGCCGCCGTCGGTCGAGCTGTCGCCCGGTGTCCTGGTCCGCCACGTCGACGCGGGCCCGTACGAAGGGCTGGCCAAGGAGGAGCTGCCCGCACAGCTCTGCGCCTTCACGCACGGGGTGATGCAGGCATGGGCGGGCCAGCGCCCCGGTTACTACGACCTCGTCCACTCCCACTACTGGCTCTCCGGCCAGGTCGGCTGGCTCGCAGCCCAGCGCTGGGGCGTCCCGCTGGTCCACGCCATGCACACCATGGCCAAGGTGAAGAACGCCTCCCTGGCCGAGGGCGACACCCCCGAGCCGGCCGCCCGGGTCATCGGTGAGACGCAGATCGTGCACGCCTCCGACCGGCTCATAGCCAACACCGCCGAGGAGGCGGACGAGCTCGTCCGCTTCTACGAGGCGGACCCCGCCGCCGTCGCCGTCGTGCACCCCGGGGTCAACCTGGACCGTTTCAGCCCCTTTCCCCATGCCTCCGGCCCTCTTCGCCAGGGGGAGGCGGCGACCGCCCGCGCCGCCGCCAGGGCCCGCCTCGGCCTGCCGCAGGACGCGCTGATCCCGCTCTTCGCCGGCCGGATCCAGCCCCTGAAGGCCCCGGACGTGCTGCTCCGCGCCGTGGCCGCACTGCTGGACCGGGACCCGTCGCTGCGTACGCGCATCCTCGTGCCGGTGGTCGGCGGCCCCAGTGGCAGCGGGCTCACCAGGCCGGAGGGCCTGCAGAAGCTGGCCGCGAGGCTGGGCATCGCCGACGTCGTACGGTTCCAGCCGCCGGTGGGCCAGGTGCAGCTCGCCGACTGGTTCAGGGCGGCGTCCGTGCTGGTCATGCCGTCGTACAGCGAGTCCTTCGGGCTGGTGGCCATCGAGGCGCAGGCGGCCGGTACGCCGGTGATCGCGGCGGCGGTCGGCGGTCTCCCGGTGGCGGTGCGGGACGGGGTCAGCGGCTTCCTCATCCCGGGCCACGATCCGGAGGCATACGCCCGCGCCCTCGCCCGCTTCGCGGACAGCCCCGAGCTGGCCGACCGGATGGGCACGGCGGCCGCCGCGCACGCGCAGTCGTTCGGCTGGGACACGGCGGCGTCGGCGACGGCCGAGGTGTACACGGCGGCGATGTGCGACCACCGGCGTCGCGCCCGGTCCCACCGCGGCTGAGACCGCGGCCCGGTGTTGTCGTACGCTCGGACCATGGCTGACGCAACCGAGGAAGCAGCAGCGGCGCGGGTCATCGAGGCAGCGCTGAACGACGCGGAACTCGAGTGGGAGAGCCCGGGGCCCGGCAGCTACGTCGTCACACTGCCCGGCACGCGGAAGCTGTCCACGACGTGCTCCCTGCTCGTCGGCAAGCACTCCCTCTCCGTCAATGCCTTCGTCATCCGTCACCCGGACGAGAACGACGCGGCGGTGCACCGCTGGCTCCTCGAGCGCAACCTGCGCCTGTTCGGGGTGTCCTACGCGATCGACGGCCTCGGCGACATCTACCTCGTGGGCAAGCTGCCCCTGTCCGTGGTCACCGCCGAGGAGCTGGACAGGCTGCTGGGCGCCGTACTGGAGGCGGCGGACGGGGCGTTCAACCCGCTCCTCGAACTGGGCTTCGCGAGCGCGATCCGCAAGGAGTACGCCTGGCGCGTGGAGCGCGGCGAGTCCACCCGGAACCTCGAAGCGTTCACACATCTGACGCAGCGCCCCACCGACTGACCCCCGGCCCGCTGTCCGGTGACGGGGGCCGGTGGCGCTGCGCACCGGACCGCTGACACCCGGCCGCCCCGGCGCCGGGCTCACCTTCCCGGGCGCGCCGCCGACTCGACCTCCTCCAGGGCCGCCGCCAGGCGGGGAGCCACCTCGGCCGACGTCCACTCCCGGACGTCGGCCGGCACGCGGCGGGGCACCGTCTCGGTGAGCATGATCAGGTAGAGGTAGCTGCGGTAGAGGGCGAGCCGCAGCCGCACGGACGGGGTGAAGGCGAGGGGCCGGCCCGCCACGGCCGCGTACCCGGTGAGGAAGCCGTCGTCGGCCTCAGGGTCGCCGAACAGCGAGGTGGAGACGAGGTCGGCGACCGGGTCGCCCCAGAACATCCGCTCACCGTCGACGACTCCGCCGATGCGCCGGGCACCGGGCGCGCCTGTCACCAGCAGGTTCCCCCGCCACAGGTCGAAGTGGACCAGGGCGGGCCGGGTCACCTCGTCCAGCACCGGTGACGCCGCGGCGAGCACCGCGCGTATCTCACCCACGGGGCGGGGGAGTTCGGCCCGGTACGCCTCGGCGTCGGTGAGCACCGCATCGGTCATCGTGGTGAACGCCCAGCGCCAGGTGGGCGGGAGGGGGCCGAACGGCTGGGCGGGGTAGCCGAACCCGGCCGGTCCCGTCACGCTGTGCAGGCGGGCGACGACACCCCCCAGCTCCTCGCGCAGGGACCGCTCCTCATCCTCCGTCAGCTCGTCCGCCAGGCCGGACCAGGGCCGCCCGGGGCACGCCGTCATGACGACGTACGGGCCGGTGGGGGCGCCGGTGCCGACCTCGCTGTGCACGACCCGCGGGATCGTGCCGTCGTCCTCGCCGGGTGCGTGACCGTCTGCGGCGGTGGTGGATGCGGCACCGGCACCCGCACAGGTGCTGGCTGCGGCTCCGGCGGTGGCTGTGCCGGTGGCGGTGGCTGCGGTGGTGGCTGCGGATGCGGCTGCGTAGAAGGTGACCTCGTTGACGAGGAGGCGGCGTTCGTAGCTCATCCCCGGTCCGTGGCGGGGCGGGACCTTCACCACCCATACGCGGCCGTCCGCGAGCGTCACCCGGGTCACCGTGTTGTACGTCCCACCGCTGAGAGGTTCGCGGGAGGCGATGTCGTCCTCCGTCACTCCCACAGCCGCGAGCACGCACGCCGTCGGGTCGGCGGACTCGGGCACAGGGGCGTCGACGGACACGGCGCGGACTCCTCGGGCCGGGCGAGCGGAGCGTCCGCCCCACAGCGCTTCCACAGGGTGATCACAGGCTGATCACGATCACATCCCGTGACCGCACAGAGCGATCACCGGACAGGTGTCCGATCGTAAAGTGTCGCCCAGTGCGACAGCACCCCCTCGGATGACAGATCTCCGCACAGGAGCGGGTTGTCGCTTCTTCCGACGGAGAGATGAACCATGCGCGCCACTGCCGTACGCCGTTCCGCCATCGCCGCTTCCGTGGTGTCACTGGCCCTGCTCGTCACCGCCTGCGGTGGCTCGGACTCCGGGGACGGGAAGGACGCCGCACCGAGCGCGAAGGACGGCGGCGCCACCAAGGCGGCGGTCACCGCGCTGACGCAGGCCGAGATCGACAAGGCATCCCTGGAGCAGGGCGACGTCGCCGGCCACAAGGTCACCGACATCGGTGCCGAGGACGCCGTGAAGCCCGGAGACGTCACCGCGGACAAGAAGGAGTGCGAGCCGTTCGCGTTCGCCTACTCCGGGATGAAGCGGGGCACCCCCGTCGGCACCGCGGGCCGCCAGGTCGTCCAGGAGCCGAAGAAGGACGCGACCGCGGACCCCGAGGACGCGATGAAGGCCGCGTTCGACGTGACGTCGACCCTGGTCGCGCTCGCCTCCTACGAGGGTGACGGCGCGGAGAAGAGCATCGCCGAACTCCGTGACTCCGCGGCGGCGTGCGCCGGCGGCTTCACCATGACCATCAAGGGCGACAAGACGGAGGTCGTCAAGCTGACCGAGGAGAAGGTGACGGACGGCGAGGAGGCCGTCGCCTGGACGGTGGGAGCGCGGCAGGACGGCACGACCGTGCCCGCGAAGCTCGTGAGCCTGCGTCAGGGCAGTGCGGTCGCCACCTTCCTCGCGTTCAACCTCGGTGTCGTGGCGTCCGGCAAGGCCGACTTCGAGCTGCCGTCGGCCGTGATCACGGCCCAGGCCGGGAAGCTCGGCTGATACTCCGTGCGTGACGGCGGGCCGTCCGGCCCGCCGCCCCGCACCCGGGGACAGGTGATCACCACGGCGGCCATGAAGGGCAGGGCCCCGGTGATCCGGCGTTCCCGTATCCGGTGATCCGGTGATCCGTACCGAGGCTTGTCAGGGCAGGGGAACAAGCCTCACCACGGTGACGGTCAGCACGGATCCGGAGACGTAGTAGAGGACGATCGCGCCGGACACGGTCGCCTCGCGCCGGTCGCGTTCATGCTTGACGGCGGACGAAGCGTGTCCGTACGGGTCCCGGCCCAGCGTGCGTGCCATCTCGTCGCGGAACGCGTCGCCGTCCCGCATCTTGGCCAGGCTGTCGTCGGCGGGTGGGGCGTAGGAGATGCGGAAGCTCAAGCGACGCTCCGCCTCTCGGCCTCGTCCCGGGCCAACCGGTCCAGGATCCGCTCGGCCTCGGGATCGGGCACGGACTCGAGCATCCAGTGCCGCATGACGGCCTGGATCTCATGGACGCCCGCCTCGTTGATCGCGTGGTCGAACTCCTCGCGTCTCTCCTCGGGCAGCGCCGCACGGATCGCCGGGATGCTGTTCGGCACCTCGACCTCGGCACCACCGACAAAGGTCCTCAGAGCCTCGCCCATGGTCGCTCTCCCCCGATCTCCTTGCTCTCTGCCCTCCACGTACCCGCCGCGTACCACTCCCGCACGGACCCGACGCGTGCGCGCCGATGGGTACGTTCTTCACGGATACGTTGTGAAGGGCAGGGCGGATCACGCACTGTACTGCCCATCGGGCGGCGGCCGTTGTACGAGTCGCGGAGCCCACGAGCGGCACGGAGGACGAATTGGGCGACGGGGCGAAGAACGGCCGGGCGACCCGGCCCGGCGGAGGACCACGAAGGGCCGGCCGGGCGCTCGGTGAGTTCTTCGGCGAGCTCCTCGGCGGTGCGCGCAGGACGGCACCCCACACACCCGCCACTCATGACAGGAGAGCACTTCTCCCGCGGACGCGCCTCACTTGGTGGCCGCGTTCGACTCCTGGGCCTTGATCCGTTTCCGTAGCTCCGGCAGGGTCTTCTTCGACGCCTGCTCGATGTAGACGGTTCCGCCGGCCGGATGGTCCACGGTCACGGCGTGGACGGGGTCCACACCCTCGATCGCGTACACGGTTACCGGCTCCGAAGCCGCGTGCTGGTCATCCACATCGGGAGTGTCATCGCACTCGGGGATGGCGCCTGCGCCCAGCCGTCTGCCCGCCTTGACGTCGTCGCTGTCGCCTGCGTCATCGGGATAGAGCCCGTGGCCGAGATAGGTGTGGCCCTCGTACTCGAGCAGGGCCGCGCAGGAACTGTCCGCACCACCTTGCGAAGTGCCCGCCCCAGCACAGGACGTGGACATGATCAGGGTCACCGCCGCGAGCGCCGCCCGCACACTCACGGACCGCGCGAACCTTCCGCGCGCCGCCCAACTGACCGCCTGCTCGCCCGTCATGAACCGACCTCCCTCAGGTGCCGCTACCTGCGGCCAGCCGCACCTTCGACGCCACAAGGCCGCGAAGGGTTCCCGCGTTCTCCTGCGGCACGATGAGAGCTGTCGGCCGATCCTCGGCAAGGGCGCCGACAGCTTCGCCGGGCGGCCGGCGAACTTCGACCTCGCGATCTCCTGATCGCGCTCATCGGCACTGCCGGCGATGCACTTGCCCTCTGGGCTGATGCCTCCGTAGAGATCGCCATCCCCGCGGCACTGCTGATCGTCCTCGACATCCGCACCCGCCGCTGGAGCCGCCGCGCCTGACGGCCTGCTGAGCACGCGACGGACAACAGACGACCCAGCCCACCCAAAAGCCCCCCACCGTGCGGAGACCCGCAGGTGGAGGGCGTCTTCGGTCTTGCTTACTTCTTCTTGCCCTGGGTCTTGCGGTAGATCTCGGCGACCAGGGTTTTCGCAGGTGGAGACGCTGATCGACTCCCTGTGAGTAGTCGCCATTGGTCGTGATCGGGTGCCCTTGAGTAACCTCGGACGGCCCAGAGACGGCCCAGACAGCCCCTCACCCTAGGAGCTGATGGGCAGCTCGCGCGCTCGCTGCCGTGCTTGGGCCCGTAGTTCTTTCAGGCGACTGTGATAGGCGTTGTGGCGGTTTTGGTCGAGGTTCAGCGGGAGGTCGAGTTGGAAGATGAGGTGTGACTCCAGCTCCCACGGTTTGTCCTGCTCCATCCAGCACACTCGCGCGTTGTCTGCCATCCACTGGCTCAGGGTGGCTTCGCCTGCCTTGCCAAAGGTCATCCGCTTGCCGCTGCCTACGCGTCGCAGCTCAAGTCCGAGCAGGCACCCCAGAGTGAGTCGTAGCGTCGAGCCGGCCGCGTTGCCCCGGTAGTGATAGCGCACCCGCTTGCGCAGGTTCTGAGTACTGGCCCAGTTGGCCATGTGCCGCGGGGCTATCCCGACGTAGAGCAGGCGCCCGGCGTCCAGGTCCGGATGGGGCGACTGCTTGAAGTGCCAGCCATAGACCCCTGCCGCAGCCGGGAGAGGGCTCGGGTGCACCAAGACCTCGTGTGCCGACCATAAATGGCTCGGACTGACGAGAGCGGTAGGTTCCACGAAGCCTCCAGGCGTGGCATGGGCCTTGACCCCGGATCCTGAACACGGGTTATGCGGCTTGTGCCAGCGTAGTTGGTGTGAGGTGGAGGGCGTTCTCGAAGGCAATCGGTGATCGTTGTCCGAGGTGGGAGTGTCGGCGGCGGGTGTTGTAGCGGTGGAGCCATCGGAAGGCGTCGAGTCGGGCCTCGCGCTCGGTCGG